>CAZYID010000090.1:11899-13245 GCA_964646595.1 uncultured Spirochaetales bacterium
TTTTTTAACCTACAATATCAATATTTTGTCCTAAATCAGGATCTTTTATGTTTTCCAAATCATCAGCATCTTCTTTTTTCATTTTCAAATTATCTTCGTCTTCTTTAGCGTTATTTTTATTTCTTGGATTGTTCCCTTTTTCTTTATCTTTTATTTTACCGGAACCTTCTGATAAATCTTTTGTTAGTGGAATATCTTCAGCATCTTTAGTACCTTCTTTATTAACAAGTAATGCAGCTTGATCCTGTCTCATTACTTCACTTTCTTTAACTAATGATTCTTGCTTACTTACTTGATTCATCTGTGAAAAAATAGCTTGTAAGTCAATAGGATTTACAGGCATATTATTTCTCCTATTATTTTATGACAAATATTTACTTTTAATAAAACTATATTCTTCTGCAAATTAAAAACTTTATAATAATATTATCGTTTAATATCGTCTTCAGTATAAGGGATAGTACTAACTTCACCTGCTTCTAAAATAAATGCAACTCTCTTGTAATCATTTTTAATATTCAAGAATGCATTTTTAATATATAATTTGACGCCTGCATAAGAAATTCTTGAAGCAATAATTTTGCCTTTTGTTTTTAATTGAGACAAATAAGTTTCAATTTCTTTTATTCCATTATTAGTACTGTTTACCACTTTTTCTAATTCATCAATTTTTTCATTCAGATTATTGTATAATACTTCTTTATCATCCGGTAATTTTTTCATTAATTTTTTCTGATTTTTTAAATTTTCAAAATTTGCTTTAATTGGTTCAAGTTCTTTATAAGCTTTTTCACGTTTTTCTTCTAACTCAAGCATTGTTTGTCTTTTTTTTGGATCAATTCCAACTTCAACAATAGTTTCTGGATTTGCGATAGAACCTAATACTTTTGATTTAACTAATTCACCTGCTCTCAATCTTCCACCAACTATTGCTCCTCTTTTACCAACACATACTATTTCTTTAATAGCATCAATAAAAGAATGTAAAATTCCATCTTGAACATAAACACCTGTTGCTGCTTCAACTGTAACACTCTCAATAAATTTTGCATAGACACTTTTACCTGCAATAATTTTTCCTTCATTCTTACCCATTACTCCACCGGTTATTATTATATCACCTTCGGCTTCTATTTCACATTTTCCAACACTTCCATGAATCTCAATATTACCTGCTGCTTTTATACTAAAACTATCTTCAACATTTCCTTGAACAATAACTGTACCTAAAAATAAAATATTTCCTGTTTTAAGATTAACATCACCTTGAATAATATAAACCGGATCAACAACAACTTTTCCTCCCATTAAGTAAACTTGTCCATTAATTTCTGCAACAATATTTA
>CAZYID010000091.1:0-13078 GCA_964646595.1 uncultured Spirochaetales bacterium
ATAATAAAACGGGCTAGGATTACAGGAACTGCGCGTCTTGCTGGACTAATTTATTGACAATCATTTTAATAATGATATATAGTCAGTAAAAAAAATTAAGTAGTTATATAAATACACATTTTTATAAAAAGCAGGGAATTTATTTTTGCAAAAAAATGATTTTATAAATCACATCAAACAATATTTACCTACAAATTGTACAATTCATATTAAAAGCAATAATAATAATTTAATTAAAATTAAAAAAAAATTATTTATGACTGAAATTATTATTCATCCTGTATTTTTAAATGCTGATAAAAATCTTATACAGGATATTGTAATTTTTATTAAACAAGATAAAAGTAAAAATATAAAAGAGTCTAAACTTAGAATGTCTAAATTTTATGAAGAAAATTACAAGTCTAAAAAAATAAAAATAAAAAATAAATACAAACATAAAGACATTCAATACTTATTCCAGAATATATTAATTAAATTAAATGATTTATATAATAACATTAACTTTTTTGAATTAAAAATAACATGGGGAAAAAATTATAAAACTCGCAGAAGAAGTATACGTTTTGGAAGTTTTGATAAAAGACACAATTTAATTAGAATTCATCCTGCTTTGGATAATACATATGTTCCTGACTTTTTTATTAGTTCAATTATTTATCATGAAATAACTCACTTTATTGTTTATAAACTTCAAAAAAAATCTATGCCTCATAGTAAAATGTTTTATAATATTTTAAAAAAAATTGATCCCGATTTTGAAACTAGCAGGTTATGGGAAAAAAATAATAAAATGATTTTTTTTAATTAAAATTAATTATTCCACTTATCTAATAAAGAGTTAATTTTTTTTTCACAATCAACAGAACTTGCTAAATCTATTATTTCAAGAATATCTTTGGGTAATTCATCCAGATATTTTGACTGCTTAATCATAATTTCTTCATTAAACTTCATTCTTTGCTTAGTATATGATAAAAATAAATTTTCTCTTGCACGAGTTATTGCAACATAGAACAATCTTCTTTCTTCTTCATCATTCTCTGCTTCAATTAAAGTTTTATGATGAGGAAGTAATCCATCCTCAACTCCTACTAAAAAAATCGTTTTAAATTCAAGACCTTTTGAGGCATGAATACTCATCATATAAACAGCATTATTATCATTAACTTCATCATTTTTATTTTGTAAACTGATTTTATTAATATATTCATATAAACTTGGTTCAAAATTATCAGGATCATTTTCAAATCTTGAAATTGATTGAATAAGTTGATTTATATTATTCAATTTAAAATTAATTCTTTTTAAATCTTTTACTTCTGTAATTAATTTATCTTTATAATCAATTTCTTCAACTAGTTTTTGAACGGTTTTTGCAATATTTCTTGGTTTAAAAATTTCCTCTTTATATTTTTCAATTAAATTATAAAATACTTCGAGACATGCTGTTGTTCTCGTACCTAAAATCTTGGATTTAACAAAATCTTTAATAGTACCATATAAAGTTGAATTTGTATTTTTTGCATGATCCATTAATGCGAGCAGAGTTGTGTTACCGATTCCGCGTTTTGGATTATTAATAATTCTTGCTAAAGAGACTTCATCATTAGGATTTGCTATAAATCTAATATAACCTAATATATCACGTACTTCAGGTCTGTCAAAAAACTTTATTGCTCCGATTAGTTTATAAGGTATATTATATTCACGAAATATTTCTTCAAAAATTCTTGATTGTGAATTCATTCTAAATAAAACCGCTATATCTTTATATAAACTTCCGGAGTCAAGCAGTCTTTTTATAACTGTAAAAACGAAATTTGCTTCATCTTCTTCATTTAAAGCTTCATAAATTTTTATTTTTTCACCTTTGCTTTCTTTTGTCCATAAGACTTTTGATTTTCGATTTTTATTAAATTTGATAACAGAATTTGCAGCATCTAATATATTACCTTTTGATCGATAATTTTGTTCCATCCTTATTTCTTTTACAGGATGAAAATCCTTTTCAAAATGTATGATATTTTCAATATTAGCTCCTCTCCATGAATAAATTGATTGATCATCATCACCAACTACTGTAATATTTTTATGACTTATAGCTAATAATTTTATAAATTCATATTGATTTATTGATGTATCCTGGTATTCGTCTACTAAAATATATTTCCATTTTTTTTGATACTTTTTTAGAATATCATTATATGTATGCAAAATTTCTATAGGCAATAGTATTAAATCATCAAAATCAACTGCATTATAGTTTTTTAAATATTTTTGATATTTCTCATAAATATTTTTTATATTATTATCTTCAATTGGATTATTCTTATTTCTTTTTAAATTACTAATAATATAACTGACTAAATCAGGATTGTATTTTTCTATAGAAAGTTTTAATTCGTTTATAATATCAATAATCACTCTTTTAGAATCATATTGGTCATAAATTGAAAACTGTTTTCTATAACCAATTTTTTTTATTTCATTTTTTAAAATTTTAACACCTAAAGCATGAAAAGTAGTTACTAATACATTTGTTTTTTTATTATTTAAAAGGGAAGATATTCTTTCTTTCATTTCATTTGCAGCTTTATTAGTGAATGTTACAGCCAATATTTGTTTTGGAGAAATTCCGGAGTTAATTAAATGAGCAATCTTATATGTAATTACTCTGGTTTTCCCTGATCCTGCACCTGCTAATATTAATACAGGTCCTTTGTTTAACTTAACAGCCAGGTTTTGTTCTTTGTTTAAAATATTACTAAGATTATTCACTATCTATATATCCTTTTAAATTATAAAAAATTATAGTCATGAAAAATATTTATCAAATATTTAAATTATAAATGCAGGGTAGGGATACTAATTAATTTGAATAAAAATTTTTATTTAATTACTTTATTTAACGGGTATTCTACAATTCCTGTTGCTCCTTCTTTTTTTAAGGTAGGAATTATATCTCTAACTGTATGTTCTTCAATTATTGTATTAAGCGCAACCCAATTCTCATCACTCAAAGAACTAACAGTAGGTTTTTGTAATGCAGGTAAAATTTTTAAGACATCATTTAATTTATCTTTTTTAACATTTAATAATAAACCAACTTTATTTTCTGCCTCTAAAACAGCCTGTAATAATAAATTTATCTTTTCTATTTTATCTTTTTTCCAATTGTCATTCCAGGACTCTTTATTAGCAATAAGTTGAGTATTGGACTCCATAATTTCATCAATTATTACAAGATCATTGGCTTTTAAGCTGGAGCCGGTTTCAGTAATTTCAACAATTGCATCAACTAAATTTGGGCATTTTACTTCAGTTGCACCCCAGCTGAATTCAACTTCTGCATTAACATTATTTTCTTTAAGATATTTTTTTGTCATTTGAACTGCTTCTGTAGCAATTCTTTTACCTTCAAGATCTTTAACACTTTTTAAATTTGAATCTTTATGAACTGCTAAAACCCATTTGACAGAGGTTTTAGTAGCTTTTGAATAAACTAATTGAGAAACAGTTACTACATCAGCATTATTTTCTAAAACCCAATCTTTTCCTGTCAGACCAACATCTAATAATCCTTCTTCAACATATCTAGCCATCTCCTGTGCACGTATCAGCATTAATGATAATTCTTCATCATCAACCCATGGGTAATAAGATCGAGAAGATACAGAAATTTTATATCCTGCTTTAGCAAACATTTCTATAGTAGATTTTTCTAAACTTCCTTTTGGAATACCAAATTTTAATATATTTTTACTCATTTTTATCCTCATAATTATTCAATTTATTTTTGCCACAGAGACACAGAGAGCACAGAAAATTTTATTAAAAAAAATAAAAAATTACTCTCTGTGTACCCTATGACTTCGTGGCTATTTTATTTTTTATATACTTGATCTGGTTCAAATTTTTTGGGTTCATCATTGTATTCCCATTTATTATTAACTAAATGTTTAAAAAAACAGCTCTCATAACCTTCATGACATGCTGCTCCCAATCCTTTTTGATTAACCTTATAAATTATTGTATCATTATCACAATCAGTTAAAATATCAACGATTTCCTGATAATTACCTGATTCTTCACCTTTACACCACAACTTATTACGGGATCTTGACCAGTAAGTAGCTTTACCTGTTTTTAGTGTATATTCAAAAGCTTCTTTATTTACATAAGCTAACATTAAAACTTTATTTGTTTTAGCATCCTGTGCAATTGCGGGTATTAATCCATTGCTTTTATTAAAATCAATATTCATTGTTTTCCCCATAAGATTAATTAATGTGTATTTATATAATTGGTTTAATAAAGTGTCAAGTATATTTCTTTAAATAATATCAATACAAATAATTTCTTGACAACTTTTTTTAATTTATTTATAGTCAACGCATTAAAATTACATCATAATTTGATATAATTTAACAAACAATCATAGTAATATTTATTAATTATATTAACAGAAAATTTGGAGGAACTGTATGATCCCAAAGAAAAGGATCGTTATTACTGGAATGGGAATTAATACTCCTTTGGGTGATAATATTAACGATTATTACAACAATTTAATTAATGGTAAATCCGGTATTTCCTTAATGAAAAGTATTGATACCAGTATGATCAGATGTAAAATAGGCGGCGATCTTGGCGGTTATGACATTAAGGCAAAATTAGAAAAATTAAAAACTCAGATTCCTGAAGAAATTTTTAAAAGATTAAGAAAAATTATTAAAACCGCTCCTTTTGCTACAAAAATTACACTTTTAGCAGCTGTTGATGCTTATATTGATGCTGGATTATTTACTGCTGATATAGATAAAGAAAGAATGTGTGCAATATTAGGCGGTCATAATTTTCACGACAATTATATTGTAAAAAATGCAAAGCAATTTTTAGAAGAACCGGAATATATAGACGGCTTGATGGGTATTTGTGTTTTTGACAGTGATGTTGTAGCAAGTATCTCTGATGTATTAAAAGTATACGGTCCAATGTATATAGTAGGCGGAACTTGTACAAGTTCCGGGCTGGCAATAAAAAATGCTATTACTGAAATAAATTATAATGATTGTGATATTGGTTTAGTTGGGGGAGGGCTTCTTGATTATTCAAATCTTGGATATCAGGCTTTAATACTGGTAAGTGCAATTAGTTATGTAAGCTTTAATGATCAGCCTGAAAAGTCATCACGTCCTTATGATATGAAAAGAGAAGGATTTGTCCCTTCTCATGGTTCTGGAATACTAATTGTAGAAGAATTAGAACATGCAAAAAAAAGAGGCGCAAAAATTTACGCTGAAATTTTAGCTGTTGAGTCTAATAATGATGCAAATCATCTTTCTAATCCATCTGTTGAAGGTCAATCCAGATTGATTAAAAGAGTTTTAGAAAAAGCAAATTTAAAACCTGAACAAATTGATTATATAAATGCTCATGCAACAAGTACTCCTTTAGGAGATCGTATAGAAATACAGAGTATTAAAAATGTATTTGGAGATCATGCAAAAAAATTAAAAATAAACGCACCAAAATCAATGCTTGGTCATACTGGATGGACCTGTCATGCTGTAGAATTAATTGGCGCTATTATGCAGATGAATAATTCCACTCTACACCCATCAATAAACATTGATGAAATTGACCCGGAATGTGAAGGACTGGATGTTTGTGCAAATAAAAAAGTAGAAAATTATGAAGTAAATTATCTTTTAAAAAATTCTTTTGGATTTGGCGGAATCAATTGTTGTTCAGTAATTAAAAAGTGGAAAGAATAAATTTAAATATTTTTTATTATTTAAGTATAAGGGAATAGAACCCACGAAGCACACGAAATGTAAAAAAGTAATATTTTTAATTTTACGTGTTTTTCGTGGGTTTGTAGTTTAAATATATTATTGGAGAAAAAATGTTTGAAGATAGTTTAATTAATCAATTAGTAAATGATGCAAAATCTGTATGGCCTTCTAATTGGCCGGAAATTGAGAAAATGTTTAATAGATGCTCTTTTGCAATAAGTGTTGATATTATTATGAATCACTTTAATCTATTTAACAATAAAAATGATTTTGAAACAATTGAAAGTATTAAGGAAAAAATAAATCTATTTAAAGATGCAGAATATGTTTTTCAAAAAATGCTTGAAATTTTATGTGAAGAAAATGTCTTAGAACAAAAAGACGACGGATATATTTGTATAAATCCTGAACCGGATATAGAAAGCCCAACAGAAGCACTAGTTATTGCTACAAGGCAAATTCCTCAGGAAGGTGCTCCGTTTCAATGGTTAGCAAGAGGACATGGTGGATTATATAAATTTGCTTTAGGAAAATTATACGGCGAAGAAGTAATGTTTGGTCCATATAGTGATTTTACTTTAGTAGAAGATGTATATTTTACAAGTAATGTTTATGGATTTTGGTCAAAATTAGCCGGAAAAACAGTAAAACGGATTATTGAAGAAAAATTTAAAAGAAAAGCTGTTGTGTTGGAAATAGGTGCCGGAACAGGTAATGGCACATTTAATGTTTTTGAAAACGTTGAAAATGTTAATGATAAATTTGAAAAATATATTTTTACTGATATAAATAAAACATTTTTAAGAAAAGCTAAAAAATCAGAATATTTCAGCAAATTTG
This sequence comes from uncultured Spirochaetales bacterium, assembly GCA_964646595.1. Taxonomy (GTDB): domain Bacteria; phylum Spirochaetota; class GWE2-31-10; order GWE2-31-10; family JAFGQB01; genus CAZYID01. Next base: position 6,642 of record CAZYID010000091.1, read on the forward strand.
ATTTTATTGAATATAAACAACTCGATATATCAAAAGATCTGAATGAACAGGAGATTGAAGAAAATTGCGCTGATATAATTTTAGCTGTTAATGTTTTACATGCAACAGATGATCTTGTAAGCTGCTGCAAACAAGTGCATAAAATTGTAAAAGATGACGGATATGTTGTACTTGGTGAAATTGCACCTCCTCCGGATGGTTTATATAGGTATATGGAATTAACTTTTGGACTTCTCGCCAGTTATAATAATTATAAAGATAAAAATATTAGACCAAATTGTCCAATAATTAGACCGGATAAATGGATAGAAGTATTTAAATTATCAGGTTTTAAAGAAGTAATAGCAATCCCTGGTAACAAGTTAGAAAATTGTGACAGAGGCGGAGTAGTTATTGCAAAAAAATAAGAAATTTTTATTTTTAAATATCTAACTTAATGTTTCAAGACAAAATTATTGTTTTAAAAAACCCTATGTGCTCTGTGCACAAAGTGTTTTTATAAATAACATTAGTAAATCTTAAAATTTATTAAAAAATAAAATTATTTAAGGAGATTATATAAATGCTTTTAAAAGGCACAAATGTTTTTTTAACCGGCGGTTCTAGAGGAATCGGTAAATATGCAGTATATGAGCTTGTCAGAAATGGTGCAAATGTTGCATTTACTTATGTATCAAGCGAAGAAGGAGCAAAAGATACAGTTGAAAATGCAAAAAAAATTAATCCGGAATCCAAAATAATATACTATAAATTAGATGTAAAAAACTCTAAAAATGTTGATGAAGTTGCTGAAAAAGCAATTAAAGATCTTGGCAAGATTGATGTTGTTGTAAATAATGCAGGTATATTAAGAGATGGTCCAATTCATTATATGAGTAATGAACAATGGGATGAAGTTATTCAAACACATTTAACAGGTACATTTTATGTTTGCAGAGCTTTTCTTGAAGAATTTATCATTAATAAAGGCGGTAAATTTATAAATATTTCATCTATATGCCATGTAGGATCTGCAGGGCAATCAAACTATTCTGCAGCTAAAGCCGGTATAATAGGATTTTCTAAAGCTTTAGCAAAAGAATATGGAAATAAAAATATTTACTGTAATGTTATTGTACCGGGTTATTTTAAAACAGAATTAACTGATGCAAATGCCTCAGAAATGATTGTAGAGCAATTTATCAGATTGTCTATGCTTCAAAGAGAAGGCAGACCTGATGAATTTGGAAAAGCAATTGTTTTTCTTGCAAGTGATTTGTCATCATTTGTGAATGGAGATGTATTAAATGTAACTGGAGGTTTAGATACCATACCTCCATACAATGCAAAAAGAAAAAAGAAAAATTAGTGATATATTTTAAATAAAAACTATAATTATTATTATCTAGGAGAAAAAAAATGGGAATTGGAATTGAAAAAATAAATATTTATGCCGGAAGTCTTGTATTAGACATAGAAAAACTTGCAATTGCTAGAGATAGAGATGTTAAGTTTTTTAAAGAAGAACTTATGCTTGACAGCAAATCTCAAAACGTTGATTATGAAGATGTAATTACTATGGCTGTAAATGCAGCAAAGCCAATAATAAGTGAAGAAGATAAAAAAGATATAGAACTATGTATTTTTGCTACAGAATCAGGTCTTGATTACTGTAAAACAAATTCAACATATGTTTGTAAATACTTAGGGCTTAAACCTCAAGTTAGAAACTTTGAAATAAAAAATGCCTGCTATGCTGCAACATGCGCTGTTCAAATGGCAATTGGCTGGATCGCTTCTGTGGCACCCGGTAAAAAAGCATTAATTGTATCCAGTGATATAAATTATGATCATGAAGGCAGAAGAGGTGAGGAAGTTCCAGCAATAGGTGCAGTTGCAATGCTTGTAAGTGATAAACCAAAAATTATTGAATACGAATTAGGTAAAAATGGTTATTTTACTTTTGAATGCACTGACTATGCTCGCCCTACATCTACCTGGGATATTATTAATGGTGAAGAGTCATTATATGCATATTTAGACTGTGTAGACGGTTCATGGGAACATTATAAAAAAGTAGTTGGAGAAGATCTGGATTTTAACAGCTATTTCAAAAGAGTTGTATATCATACTCCATTTGGAGGTCTTGTTAGATTAGCTCATGGAAATATTCTTAAAGAAAATTATCCCGGAATAAAAAGAAGTGAAATTAAAGCAAACTTTGAAGAAAAGGTTTTAAAGTCTTTTAAAATTCCTAGAACAGTTGGTAATACTTATTCCAGTACTGTTTATACAAGTTTAATAAGTCTTTTATTAGAAGATGATGATCTTAAACCTGGAGATAGAATTGGAATTTTTTCATATGGTTCAGGATCATGTGCAGAATTTTACAGCGCAAAAATACTTCCCGGTGCAATCGAATACATTAGATCATTAGGTATTGATAATCACTTAAATGCAAGACGAGAATTATCAATAGAAGAATTTGATCATTTATCAAGATTAAGGTCTTCACATGCGGATAAACCAACATATGAAACAGATATGAATTATCCTCAGGACTGGTATGATAAATATTATAAAGGCAAAGAACTATTAATATATAAAGGTTCAACCGATTTTATTAGAAAATATGAATGGAGTTAATAATATAAATGTCTGACACTAACGATCAATTAAGTGTTGTTTATGAAGTAAAAAGTTATGTAGCTAATATTATATTAAATAAACCTCAAAATGGAAATGTTGTAAACAATGATAACCTTTCTTTAATGAAAGAATATTTAAACAATGCAATATCTTCTCAAGATGTAAGAATAATTGTAATTCAGGGAAAAGACCAGGTTTTCTGCAGAGGTATGGATTTTAAAAATCTTTTAAAGAATGCTAATCAAGGTATTAAAGATGAATTTCACCAGCCTTATAAAGAAGTAGTAAAAATAATCCGTAATTCTCCCAAACCTGTTATTGCTAAAATAGACGGAGATGTTTTAGCCGGTGGAATGGGAATTGCATTAGCCTGTGATATTATTCTGGCTACTAATCGATCCTTATTTGGGTTATCTGAAGTATTGTTTGGAATAATACCTGCTTATGTATTTCCATTATTACTTGAAAGAGTAAATTATAAAAAAGCCAGATTTTTAATTTTAACTTCAAAAAGATTAAATGCAATTGATGCAATAAAATATGGTATTATTGATGAAGTCTGTGAAGATGAAAAATTAAATAAATTAACAAAAGATTACATAAAACGTCTTTTATACAGTTCACCGGAAGCTTTAAGAATAACCAAAGAGTATTCCGATAAATTAACTGATAATAAATTTGATCAGGCAATTGATTTTGCCCAAAAGCAATTAACAGAATTATTAAATAATAAAAAAAATATTGAAGCTATTAAAGCATTTTTAGACGGTGAAAAACCTGAATGGGCTGTAAGTTATAAACCTAATAAATAAATAATATTATAGAGAAAAATTATGAAAAAAGAACTAATTACAATTGATAATTACTCGGATACTATTGCGATATTTCATATGAATGATATAGACGGAAATAATACATTCTCAGAAGAGTTTATCAATGAAATGATTATTAAATTAAATCTTCTGCAAAACGATAAAAAATATAAAGCAGTAATTTTAAAAGGCTTGCCGAATATATTTTGCGCAGGTGCCGCAAAATCAGAATTAATGAAATTATTTGAAGGTGAAATGAGTGTTAAAGATCTGGTTTTATCCGAATTATTACTGCAAATCCCGGTACCGGTTATAGCTGCAATGGAAGGAGGAGCTGTTGGCGGCGGAATAGTTGTTGGATTATGCTCTGATATTATTATTATGGCTGAAAGAAGCATGTATGGTGGAGGTTTTGCTGATTTAGGATTTTCTCCGGGAATGGGATATACAAGACTCTTACAAGGCCTTGTAGGAGATTATATTGCTAATGAAATGATTTATACCGGTAAAATGTATAAGGGTAGGGTATTTAAAGAAAAATCACTTGTTAATTATGTATTACCAAAGGATGATGTATTTAACAAAGCAATTAAAATGGCAGAAATCATATCTGAAAAGCCAAGAGGTACTTTAACAACAATGAAATACTCGATATCTCTTAAAAAAAGACAATTATTGATGGAAGCAAGAGTGCATGAAGATTTTATGCATAAAATTACTTTTAATCAAAAAGAAGTACAGGATATTATTCAAGCAAGATACAGCGAATTTTTAGATAAATAATAACAAAATAATCATTAAATAAAAAATAGATAAATTTAACAAATAATAGCTTTATTTTTTAAAATATTTATGTTAGTAATTATTAAAATATCTAAACAATAATAAGTATAAAGATACGGAGGAAAAAATGACAAAAGACGAAGTTTTTGCCGTTTTAAAAAAATATATATTGGAACAGCTTGAAGATGAAGTTGAAGAATCTGATATAGTTATAAACAAATCAATGTTAGATCTTGGGGCTAATAGTTTAGATATAGTTGAAATCGTGTCTAATACTATGAGAGAATTGCAAATTAAAATTCCTAGAGACGAATTAGCCAAAATAGATACAATGGAAGGTCTAGTTGAGAAAATGACTGAATATAAAAATTCTAATTCTTAGATTTTAGTGTTTTAATATTTTTCATTTTATCCTGTGTTATTAAGCACAGGATTTTTTTTTATATAAATAATCTGAATTTCATATTATGAATTTTTCAAAAATAATTTTAAAATAATATTATTTATGTTATATATTTTATTCAGGGAATAATTTAATGGAAATAATCAAAAAAAATAAAAAAACAAAAAATAAAATTTTTTATACATTTCTTGGCTGGTCAATATTTATTTTTGTTAATTCAATATTAATTTTTTTAACGCCAATTATTATATTATATTCATTGATTTTTGATAGAGATAAAAAAGCGTTTGCATATATTATTAAATTATTTACTCATATTTTTTGTTTCTTAAATTTTGTTCAAAAAACAGATATTGATTATAATCACCTTAAAGCACCAAAAAAAGGTGAGCGAAGAATATATGTTTTAAATCATGCTTCAATGTTTGATGTTATTTTAATGAATTTACTTCCAGGATCAATAAAATCAGTAATGAAAGAATCTTATGCAAAAATACCTGTAATTGGATGGATAGCAACACTTGCAGGAAATATTATATTAAAAGACAATCAAACAAGCGGTGAACAATTTAATCTTTATATGAATATTATTGATAAACTAGAAAGAGGTTCTCCTTTAATAATATTTCCTGAAGGCACAAAAAGTAAAAATAGTAAAATAGGCAAATTTTATCATGGTACATTTAAAATCGCATTGGATACAAAAGCTGATTTAATTCCGGTTGTATTTGATACATGGAATGTTATAAGGCCTGGAGCACTCTGGATAAGAGATGTAAATCCAACAATAAAAATTTTAGATACAATAAAATATAATGAAATAAAAAATAAAGAATACAAAGAAATTTCAAAAATTGTTCGTATAAAATTAATTAAAGGTTTAATAGAAGTTAGAGATAAAAGAAGGGCAAATTCAAAAAAATATTACAGACATCTTGATAAGTATATTAAACTAGATAATGAAATGAAAGATGAATTAAATTTATTAAAATCTAAATAAAAATATTAAATATTTTAGGAAATTCTATTGATTACTGAAGGAAATCAAAAAATATTATCCGGAATTGACATAGTTAAAAATCAAAGAATAAAAAAATTAGTTGAAAGATCTCCAAAAGCATTAGATGAAATCTTTTCTAAAAAAGAAATAGAACATTGTATGAAAAAAAAGTTTTTTGAACAATCATTGGGAGCAAGATTTGCAGTTAAAGAAGCAATCTTAAAAGCAACTGATTCACATATATTTGAGTTTAAATTATCAGATATCGAAACAATAAACTCAACTACAGGAAAACCAAATATTAACCTTTATAGCGAAAAACTTGATTTAAAGATAAAAAAGATATTAAATAAAGACAATTATACTATAAATGTAACAATGTCACATGAAAAAGAATTTAGTGTAGCCCAGGTAATTATTTATTAATTTAATATGGTGCGAAATTCGAGTTTTACTTTTTGAAATTTAATTACCCATTATATGATAAATACGTAAAAAAACTATAATAAAAAAACTCGAATTTCGCTTCATTGGCCGTCGTTTGATGCCGAATGTTGAGTTCTTAATTAAGTTTTTTTTCTTATGTTATTTATATTATTCTATTGAAAATTCAACATTCGGCTAATATACAAATAATTGTTTTGTTGAAAAATTTGGTTCAGTAGTCAAATTAATTCCTAATTTTCTTAATCCAGCTTCATCTCCAGAAGTAGGTAAGTGAGTCATATGCATTTCACATCCATTTAATATTTTTAAATTTTCCATTGCTGCTTTTGCTGTTGGATTTGTTGCTGCGCTAATACTAAGAGCA
>CAZYID010000092.1:0-13056 GCA_964646595.1 uncultured Spirochaetales bacterium
GCTATTTTTATAAAGCCATCTTTACCTTCCGGCCTTGCTCCTGTAAAGGCACCTTTCTCATAACCAAAAAGCTCTGCTTCAAACATTTCTTTATTTATTGCTGCGCAATTTATTGCAACAAATGGTTCATTTTGATTTGGTCCTTCATAATGAATAAATTTTGATACCAATTCTTTGCCGGTACCGGTCGTACCTTCGATTAGTACCGGGACATCTAAATATTGATGAAGTTTCTCTAATTTTTTAAAAATATTTTTCATTTCCTTAGAAAATATACATATATCATCAATATTTTTATTTTTATAAATATTTAAAAATGAAATATCGATCTCATTGATATCTATTATATTTTTTTTATCCAATAAATTTTTAATATTTTCTAAAGAATAATCAAAATCATTTTTAGATTTATTTGACTCTTCTATTTCATCTATCATTTCAACAAGCTTATTTAATTCTACTGGTTTTGTTAAAAAATCATATACGCCTAAATCAATAGCATTTATAGACTCTGCAACTTCTGTTAATCCGGAAATTAAAATTATTTGAGAATCAATTTTTCCATCTTTTATCATTCTTACTAATTCAATCCCATTCATTTCCGGCATATTCACATCACTAATAATTAATTCAAATAAGCTTTTTTGTGCTTTTTCTAAAGCTTCTTTTCCATTATAAGCTTTAGTAATATCATGACCGATTCTAATTAAAAATTTACTTAGATCATTACAACAATCCGGCTCATCATCAACTATTAATATTTTCATCAAAAATTCCTCTTAATAACAATTTTATTTATAAAAATTTCACTGCTTTTTCCTTAAAAAAATAATAAATGAAGCTCCTTTTTGATTATTATTTTCAACCTCAATTTTACCGCCAAAACATTTTATTATATTATTTACAATATAAAGCCCCATGCCTATCCTATCTATTCTTTCAGAAAAAGTATGGAATGCTTTAAATATCTTGCTAATATTTTCTTCTTTAATACCAATACCATTATCAATAACCTCAATAATTATAAAATCATCATTCTCATCAACCTGAATAGTAATTTTTTTATTTTTTTTGTTGCTTTTATCCAGGGCAAAAACTGCATTGTCTACTAAATTTATTATTACTTGCTGAAGCTGTATCTCGGAAGCAATTGCATATAACTTTTTTTCAGAATGATTAAGTTCAAACTCAATATTATGATTCTTCAACTTTTCTTTAAAAAATTTTACAGATTCTTTTACCTGCTTAATGATTTCAATTTCTTTTATTTCCAACATATTTGGCGCTTTTATTAATGCTCTTATACTATTTATAATATTATTTATTCTATCTACTCTGTCAGAAATATCTCTCAAATCATTTAAAACTTCATTATAGGATATTTTTTTACCTTTATTGTTAAGATATAATATACTGTCTGAAATAACTTTTATTGACTGCAAAGGCTGTTTAATTTCATGAGTTATAGCTGAGGATAAATGACTTAATGAAGTAACTCTTTCAAGTTGATTTGTCATTTCTTCATGTAATTGTTTTTCCTTTTCTAATTGTTTTTTTTCTGTAATATCACGAATAAATCCGCCTATTTCCTTTGGCTTCCCTTGTTTATCATAAACCAGCCAATTAATAATAGAAACAGGGAATATTGTTCCATCTTTTTTTTTGCATTCTTTCTCAAATATTCCATAACCATTTTCTTTAATATATTTAATTATATCGTCTTTAATCTCTTGAAATTCTTTTGTAAAAAGTTTTGAAATATTAATATCTATAAGTTCTTCATTTTTGTATTCCATCATATTAGAAAACGCTTGATTTGCTTCAATTAATATTCCATCAAAAGTTATTGTATAAATACCTGCAGGAGACGAATCAAAAAGAACTTTCAATTTGTTTTGACTCTCTCGTAATGATTCTTCCGCTTTCTTTCTCTTAGTTATTTCTTCTGCTTCAATTATAGCTCTTTTTACTGAAGGTATTAATCTTTTATACCCGTTTTTTACTACATAATCTTTTGCGCCTGCTTTAAGTGCTTCAATTGCCATTTCTTCCCCAATAGCTCCTGAAACAAAAACAAATGGGATATCAGGAACATTTTTTCTGGCAATTTTTAATGCTGATAAGCCATCAAATGAAGGTAATTTATAATCAGCCAAAATTATATCAAAAGACTTTTTTTTGATTTCTTTTATAAAATTATTTTTAGTTAACACCCATTTTATTTTACATTCAAAATCTTCAGCTTTTGTTAAAATATCTTGAATTATTTGCTGATCTAACGGGTCATCTTCTAAATGTAATATTCTAATTTGCTTTTTCATAATAAAATACTGGTTATTTTAATAATAGTTCTTCTGATTATATTATTAGAATAACTATTACTGCTCTATTTTTTATTTAATAGTGCTATATGAAAATGATAAATTATAAAAAGAAAAAAGTCAAAATTTGTTGATAAGTAAAAAAAAAGTATAAAATTTTATAATAAAATTTATTTAATTTCTTGAAAATTTTTAATAACTATATGTTTTTCTCGTGCTATACCCTGAATAATATTTTCTTTTTTATTTACAATACTTGAGCTAATATCAACGTCAATCAAAGAACCATCTGATTTTTTAAATTTTGAAAAAAATCTTACAGAACCTTTGCTGACTATTTGTTGAATTGCTTCCTTGCTTTTTTTTAATTCACTATCTGGATGCAGTTCGGAAATTTTTATCTGCAAAAGCTTCTCTTTGTTATAACCAAGTAAACTGCAAGCTTTTTCATTTACATCAATAATATTTCCTTTCAAATCATGAATAAATATTGCATCATTAGAAAGTTCAAATAAACTTTTATATTTATTTTCTTTTTTTATTAATTCTCTCTCAAATTCCTTTCGAAAAGTAATATCATAAAATGAAGCTATAATACAAATTGGTTTATTATTTTTATCTTTAACAAAAGATGCCAAAAGGTGCAAATCAATATTTTTCCCATCTGCTTGTCTTACAAAAATATCTCCCTCCCATGATTCTTTTTCAAACAAAATATTAATTTTTTTTTCAGCATCTTTTTTTAATATTAAAAATAATAAAGCAGGTTTTCCTATTATCTCTTCCTTACTCGAATACTTCAATATATTTAAAGTTGCTTTATTTACATAAGTAATATTTAATTTAAGATCTGCTAAAACAATACCATTAGTAGAAGACTCTATAGCGTAATCTTTTATTGTAAGCATTTCTTCAGCTTTCTTTTTTTCAGAAATATTACGCATCATTGAAACAATAAATTTCTCATCTCCTGTTTTAATTAAAAAAGATACACTTTCAATATATTTATTTTTACCGGAAATATCTTCAATTTCAAATTCAACTATTTTATTTAACCATTTACTATTCTCATTTATCAATGTACTTTTTATTTGACTTTTAATTCTATTATAAAATATTTCGTTTTTTATTTCTTTTGTAGCAAAGCTATATTGAATATCCCAAACAAATCTACCTACTGCATCTTTTTGCTTTATTCCGGTTATTTCTTTCATAGAATTATTCCAGCTTATTATTACTCCTTTTTGATTTACCAGAGTAATCCCATCAGTAGATTCTTCAATTATAAATCTAAACAACTTATTACTAACAATTAATTTTTTCTCAATTTCTTTAATACTTTCTGATTCATTAACTTCCTTAAAAGCTCTTTGTAATGCCGGAATTAATTTTCCAAGTTTATCTTTAAAAACATAATCTGTTGCACCTGCTTTAATTGCTTCAATTGCCATATCTTCACTAATTCTACCTGTAACAAAAATAAACGGCACATCAGGATCTTTTTTACGTGTAATTTTAAGTGCAGAAAATCCATCAAAATCCGGAAGGTCATAGTCGGCGAGTATCAAATCAAAAGCAGAATTCTTCAAATTATAAGTAAAATCTTTCTTAGTACTTACTGATATAATATTACATTTAGAATATTCATTTAATATCATTGTTCTAATTAATTCTTCATCTAAAGCATCATCTTCTAAATATAATATATTTGTATCTTCTTTCATGATATTTGCTCTAATAATAAATAATATAAATCAACTTATTGAACATATACAATTAGGGAATAAAAATTTCTCCTAATACAATTTCATTTTTTCTAAAATATTTTTTAAAACTTTCAACAACATCATTATTATAAAGCTTATTCTTTTCTTTTGTAATATGTTCAAATGCTTTATAAATACCTAAAGCAGCTCTATATGGTCTATGTGAAGACATAGCTTCAAACACATCAGCTAAAGCTAAAATTTGAGCTTCTAAAAGAGTTTTATTCCCTTTTAAACCATTTGGATAGCCGGAGCCATTAATTCGTTCATGATGCTGTAACACTATCTTTGCAACAGGCCATGGGAACTCTATTCCCTTTAATATATCAAACCCAACCTGAGAATGAGTTTTTAATATATCAAATTCAAGTTTTGTCAGCCCACCGGGTTTATTAAGAATTTCTGCCGGTACATAAATTTTACCAATATCATGCAGGATAGCTGCAATATTAAGTCCTTCTATTTTTTCATCAGTTAAATTCATTTCCCTTGCTATTGCACATGCTATTTGTGCAACATTACGCTGATGACCGGCAGTATATGGATCTTTCTTTTCTGCTAAAGAAGAAAAAGCAACTACTATTTCATCAAATACTTTTCTTAATTTTTTATAACTTTCGATTACCTTATCTTCAGCAATCATTCTTTTTTTAACTTCAGAAGTTTCATTTAAAGCACGAATGATTGAAGCTCCTAATTTATTTAAATGTGTTTTTAACACATAATCTGTTGCTCCTCTTTTTAAACTATCAATTGCAGCTTCTTCTCCAATTTCTCCTGAAACAAAAACAAAAGGTATTAACAAATTCATATTTATGACAATATTTAAAGCTTCAATACCATTAAAAGTCGGCATTGAATAATCAGCTAAGATTATATCAAATTTCCGGTGTTTTAAATTACTTATAAATTCACCTTTGTTATCTACATTAACCATTTCATAATCAAATCCCTCCTTATTTAATGTGTTTTTTACTAATTCAACATCAAAAGGGTCATCTTCAATATATAAAACCGAGAATTTATCCATTTTTTTTTTCATATTATGTACTTCTTAAAAACTATAATTAAATAAAAATTATTTTTTAATATTGTTTTGTTTTATTATGGCACTAATTTCTTTCGAATACGTTTCAAGATTATTAATATAATTAAAAAAAGAATTTAAATTTCCTCTCAAATTTTCTAAATAAATCATTTTCCCTTTATGCAATTCATTTTTACTACAATCTTCTGTGATTTTTTCCAGATACCCTTTTGCTTCAAAATACACATCAGACATTGAATTAAATACTTTTATATTCTTTTTATTTAAATCTTTAATTTGATCTTTAATATTTTTAAACTTATTTTTATATTTTTTACTATCTTCATGATTGGAAGTAGTATTTTCATAATTAATAATTAAATTCATTAAATATTTTGAAAAAGAATCAAAAAAAAATATCTCAGACTCTAAAAATAAATCATCATCGATTACTGTATTTTCATTAATTAAGTATACTTCTATTATTCCTTTTATTATATTATGTATTATTAAATCTCTTTTTAACATATTTTGAGTTTCTTTAAAGTTATCACTTAAAAATATAAAATTATTATATTTCATTCTTATGCAGGTTATTTTTGGATTTTGAAATGCATTGGGAAGTGCCTTAACAATTTTTTCTAATTTATCATTTAATGATGCATTAGGATCTTCAGTTATTTTTAAAATTTCAAAAAAACATCTTGATTCTTTTACGTTTTCTTCTAAAACTTTTTTATGCAATAATGTTTTCTCAACTGCTTTTTCATGTTCATCGATTTCATTTTTAAGCTGTTCTGTTCGTTCTTTAACCATAACCTCAAGATTAGCCTGATAATTCTTTAATTCTTCTTCCATTTGTTTTCTTTTAATAGTATTCTCTATTATCATTGGCAAAGATTTCAAATAACTTCCTCTTAAATCCTTAATTATATAATCATATGCGCCTCTTTTCATTGCCTGTGTTGCTATAGATTCATCACCAACACCGGTTAAAATTATAAAGGGTGTTTCTTTCATTTTTTCAATTACATCAAAAGCTGTTCCATCAGTTAATTTATAATCAATTAATGCAATATCGTAATGTTTCTTATTTAAAAATTTTTTTGCATCTTTTAAAGAATCCGCAATTGTACAGTCATATTCAAGTTCATATTCTTCTATAAAATTCATAAAAGAAATTTGATCAAGTTTATCATCTTCAATATAAATAATATTTCCTTTAATTAAATCTCTCATAATTAATCCTTATAAAAAATATTTATCTATTTAAAAAAGAGCAATATGCATGCCAAATAAATTATAAAAAATATAATTTAAAATTTATTTAATATTAATAAATCAATTTATCCGAAAAATTATAGATTCATCGTAATTTGTTTTATAATCGCTATTTAAAAGATTTTTTGTAATTTAAAAAAATATTTAAATAGTCTTCAATAATAATTAATAATAATCACAATTTTAAAAAAAATATTTTTTTTTTTATGTGTCTAACTGAACAATAATTGTTTGAAATCAAACAATTATTGTTCAGTTAGACACAGTTTTTACTTAATAAAATAAAATTATCAGTAATGACTTACTTTTTATTATTTTTTTACGATCATTATATATATATATATATAAATTGGGAAAAATAAAAAAATTTGCCGGAAAAAAATAAAATTTTATAAAGAAATTTAATAAAATGCTTGCAAATTCAATCAATAAAAGTGTAATATATTATTTACATTTTTCTTAATAATTACCTTTATTGAGATCATTGACTTCCTTATTTGCAGACAAAATCAATGTAAATAATAATGAGGATTTAAAAAAAATGAATCATTCAAATAATATAAAAAAAACAGAAAAAAAAATACTTATTCTTCTAATATCACTTATAACTAAAATCAAAAAATTTTTTGTTTTTTTATTTCAATCTTTAGCAAAAGTTATTAAACAAAAAATAACAATAATGTTTATTCCTCATTCAGAAAAAAAAGTTTTTAACCTTCGTATAAATCTTTTTATGATATTTTTTATTCCTTTTATTATATCACTGGTTATTATTTTAATTACTTATATTGGATTTACTAATATTTTTAAAGTAAAACAATATAATAATGCAAATAAACTTGTTCAATTAAATCAAAAAAGAGCATTAGAATACGAAGAATTAATAAATGAAATTATTGAAAATCATTCAATTTTTAAATCAAAACTAGATATTTTATTAACACAATTAAACAGAGAAGTACTTAACAGCGGAAATTTAAACAATCAAGGCGGACCTATTAATAGAATTAATATGGCAGAATTAAGTGAATTTGACATTGAAAAATTTGAAGTTAAAAAATTATTAAATGATTATCAGTATTCTATTCAAGCTTTTGGAGAAATAAATAAATTAGCAAGCGTATACAATAAATTGCTTAAAGATCTGCCATTTGGATCTCCTGTAAAAGGTCCTTATGCGATTACATCCGCTTTTGGGTTAAGGATACATCCGCTTTTTAAAGTACTTGACATGCACCAAGGATTAGATTTAGCAAGCCAACCCGGTACTCAAATAGTTGCTACTGCGCCCGGTATTGTTGAAAAAGTCGAATGGAACCCTATGAATTATGGTTGGTATTGTAAAATATCACATGGTGATATGGGATTTTCGACATTATATGCACATCTTAGATCTCAGCCTGTTATTCGTCCCGGCGATAATGTAGTAAAAGGCCAACTTATAGGTTATATGGGCGGAACCGGGGCTACTACTGGAATACACTTACATTATGAAGTAAGATTAGGAGACAGATTGCTTGATCCAATGAAGCTTATTTCAACATATTAGGAATAGATTATAACAACTATGATAAAAAAAATTAAATCATCAGATTTTACAATAAACTCAATCCTTGGAGAAAATACAACTTTAAAAGGACATTTTACGATTAAAGGTCCTTTACGAATTGATGGTAATTTTTCCGGTAGAATTGATTCGGACGGAAAAGTAATAATTGGGAAAAATGGTAGAGCTGAATGTATTATAATTGCTAAGACAATTATTGTTGGTGGTACAGTTAAAGGCGATATCTATGCAGAAGAAAAAGTACTTGTTTTAAAAACCGGAGAAATGATTGGGAACATATATTCAACTTCTATCACCATGGAAGATGGTGTTATCTTTAATGGAAAATGTAAAATTATCGAAGAAGAAAATATAAATGAGTTTATTGAATCAAAAAAAAAATTAAAATTTATCTTTTGTTAATTATTATTGAAAAAATTAATAATTTTTGTAATTATTATAATTTTAATACAAAAACAAAAAAAAACAAATCAAAGAAATCTGATAAAACATTAAAAAACAAATCCATAAATGAACTCTCTTCTTTTGATGAAATTTTAGAAGCTAATGAAACTGATTTTGAAATCAATAAAATTAAATTAAACGAAGAAAAATTAGAAAATTTATTAAAACAAATTGGAAATTATGGAGAAAAATTAAAAAAATCAAAATTAATAAAAGATTTAAATATTTATAAAAATCTTGTTAAAGAATACCTTTCTATTGTAATATCATTATCAGAAAAAACTGAAAAAATAACAATGTGGAATAAAGTAAAAAAAGAAAAAATTTCAAAAGTTCATATAACAATAATTAATCAAGAATTATTAAATTTAACTAAATTATTTTTTGCAGAACAGCAAAATACATTTACAATTGCTGCAAAAATTGATAAAGTTGAGGGCTTATTAATAGATTTAAAATCATAAGGATTTAATAATGGAATTAGAAAGCAACATAAAAGAGCTTGAACAATTAGAAGATAAAGATATTGAAATTAAAAAAAAGGTTAAAAAAGACCATGAAATAAAACCAGATGATATTTTTTACAGAGTAAAACTAACATATAATAATTATTCTAAAATATTTAGATCAAAAAAAGATAATATTACAAGAGATAGTTTTTTAATAGTTCCCACACCATATGGCCCGGAAATAGGTATTGTTCAAGGAAAAATATTAAATATGGATGATGTATTATCAGAAGAAGAAATACAAGATGTAATCCGAATAGCATCAATTTCAGATAAAAAAAAATATGAATCTAATTTAATAAAAAATAAAGAAGCTTTTGAAATTGCCGTAAAAAAAATCGTAAAACACAAACTAGAAATGAAACTAATAAATGTTCACTATTTCTTAGAAGATAATAAAATTCTTTTCAATTTTACTGCAGATGGAAGAATAGATTTTAGAGAATTAGTTAAAGATCTTGCTTCAATATTTAAAACAAGAATAGAGCTTCGTCAAATTGGAGTAAGAGATGAATGTAGAATCATGTCTGGATATGGACATTGCGGAATGCGTCTTTGTTGTGCAAACATTGCAAACGAACTTAATCCGATAACAATAAAAATGGCTAAAGAACAAAATATTACATTAAATTCATTAAAAATAAGTGGTATATGCGGTAGATTATTATGTTGTTTATCTTATGAATACTGTGCCTATGTAGAAGAAAAAAAAGAATATCCTGAAGAAGGCGCTAAAATAAAAGTTAATGATCAATGGTATACTGTTGCAGAAGTAAATATATTATCAAAAAACGTAAAATTATTTTCTCCTGCAAATGAGTCCTTTATTTATATACCGGTAAATTTAATTCAATATAATAAAAATAAAAAAGAAGGATTTGTTTCGAAAAAAATTGAATTCTAAATACTAGCCCGCATTTCTCACAAGCCCTTGGCTTGAAACTTGTATCTTTTACCCTGATAAGTATTTACTCCTGCACTTGATTCTCATATAGCATAACTATACTGCGAGCCTCGTTTTCTTGTAAATTCTTATCAGAACAAAATCTACGGCATTTCAACCTCAAGGTTTATAAAAAAAAGCGGGCTAATCACTTTTGTGCTAAAAAACATACAACATCACCTAGATTACTTTTTTTAACAAACCAATCAAATATTTTCTTAATTTTATTATTAGATTTATCTTTTGGTATGCTTCCCCATGTTTTATATTTAATTATTTTAAAATTTATTTTTTTTAATAAATAATTAATATTTTTTTTATTAAAAATAAAAAGATGATCATCTACAATACAGCGCCAGGATTCTTTATAATATTTTGCAAACAATCCGGATGAATTAGGTGTAGCCAGCATTATATACCCACCCTTTTTTAATAAATTATAAATTTTCATGAGAAAATCCGGTGGATTATTTACATGTTCAATTAAATGCGAAAAATGAATAAAATCAAAAGTCCCTTGATTTAATTTTATTTCTTCCAACCTGCCATTAATTAAATTCACTCCGTATTCTTTTTTTCCATATTCTACTGATTCTTTACAAAGTTCAATTCCAGTACTTTTAAATCCCTGCAAATCCATATATTTTAAAAATAATCCGGTAGCACTTCCAATTTCTAAAACATTAGCTCCCTCTGGTAAAATATTAATAATATTAAAATCATCTAAAGTTTTTTTTACTAAATGAAAAAAATTAAATTGATTTTCCAATTCATAATTAAAATAATCAAAATTATATCGATTTATTGTATCAAGAATTTGCTCCTGAGGATTTTGAAATATTAAATTACATTTTTTACACTTAACAAATGAAGACCTGTCCCAATTATCTATAAAGATCCTTTTAAAATCACTATTTTTACAAATTGGGCAATTTAAAATAATATTCTTTTTTTTATTATTTATCATTTAAGATCAAAATAGGCTAATTACTTTGTTCGGGAGGCAATATCTTTAAATTACTTTTGAAAATTGTTTTATTCCCATTAAAATCTTCTACAATGGCTTTAAATCCAACCAATCCCGGCAGACCATAAAAATCCATTATATAAAAATCAAATGGTTCCTTATTATAATATATATCTTCAAAAAGTTTATTTTTGTTAATTGTATAATAAAAATTTTTTTTATTTAAATGATCAAAAATAAAACTTGCTTTTTCATTTCCATCAATCAATATTTTAATACTATAAGGAGTAATATTATAATTAGAATTATTAATTTTATCAAAACACTTGATAAATATTTTTCCACCTCTTTTTATTTTATATTCCCCTTTTTCTTTTAAAGAAATAATTTCATTCTCATCTGTAATAAAATAAATATCTAAAATTCTAGGTTGAATTGTATCGTTTATAAAAATATGCTGCATAGGATTTAATACTTTATTATTTTCTATATCTTCAACCTCAATATACAATTTAAATTCATTTAAATTTACACTGTATTTAGGTCTTCCGATTTGCTCCCCTTTTTTTAATATAAATATATTTTCATTAGTAAAATTATCTCTTAAATTAAAATAACTAGCCCTTAATTTATTTTCTTTATCCTCAACTACTAATAAATTTCCATTATTATATTTAATATTTCTAAATCTATTTTTATTATAAAAGATAACTTCTCCATCAAATATTGAATGAAACATTTCATCATTCTTCGCTATTAAATCTAAACCTGTATTAAAATGATTATCTTTATGATCGCAAAAAGAAGATATAATTTTATAATTATTACTAAGAATATAATTTGAAGTGTCATTATGCAATAATAATGAAGAAAATAAAAACAGTAAAAAGAATATTAAATACTTCTTCATCTTTATCTAACCCACTTTAATTTGTAAAATTTTATCATTGTACTTAAAATATAATGTTTGCTTGTCTAAAAAACAAAAATTGCTTATTTTGTTTGAAAATTCCTTATGAAATATTTTTTCTGACTTTGAAGAATATATTGTCAAATAATAAATTTGATTTTGTTGGCTTGCTATTAAAATATTTCCTGAGTCATCAAATTTTAATTCACTAATTTCACCTTTAACATCAATTGAACCATTTTTTTTATTTCGTAAATTTATATATTTTACTTCATCAATTCCTTCAAAATAAAGCCTATTATTCAAAAAAAGGAGAAAAATATTATATCTAAAATTTGTTTCAGTTTTGTAGCTTATTGATTTATTATTGTCATTAGTTTTAAAAACTTCAATATATTCCGGATAAAGGCCTGAACAGACAGCGATATTATTTCCTTCATAATCAATCATACTTGATTTAGTAATTATTATCTTTGATTTACCATCAAATTTTTTATCAAATATTTTCTCACCTTTTGAAGTAAATAAAAAAGTTTTTCCATCTATTGTAGAAACAAGAGTATTAAAATTTTTATCCATACTTATTGATGTAATCATAGAAGTAAAATTTATATCGTCAAAAAATTTTTCACATTTATCTGAATATAAAGAAAAACTTTTATTATCATTGTTTAAAATATAAAATACAGATGAATTATTATAAATATAAGGATAACCGTTAGTAAAAATTTCTGAAATTTTATTACCATTTGGTGAAAAGACTTTAATATTTTTCTCTAAATCATTAAATATTAAATAAAAAAAATTATTTGCCAGGATATATTCATTATCATCACATTTCCTATAATGAGTTATGCCTTGTTTAAAAGAAAAATATCCACATTGATTTTCAAGATAAAAAAAGCCATCATGTTCTTCAGCTTGCACTAAATTTGAATCAATATTAATAACTTTATTAATAAAATAATTATTTTTTTTATTAATTTTTTTTGGCGACAAAATAAAATAAACAAGAAAAATAATTATAAATAATAAAACAACTACCCATATCTTATTCATAATTGAGAATAAATATATAATAAAAATAAGATTAGGTCAAATAATTGTGATTAGAACAGTAAAAATAAAAAAGAGAGACAGAACTTATAAGCTGGATTCTGTTTAAAACGGTCATCTATCTAAACAATATATTGCTATATTGCTTCTGCTATCTACCCGAGGATTTATATGAGCAGGACACTCATCCTCTATATGATATTGCTCCAGATGGGGTTTACACTGCCATAAATGTTGCCATTCATGCGGTGAGCTCTTACCTCGC
>CAZYID010000093.1:0-12946 GCA_964646595.1 uncultured Spirochaetales bacterium
AGAAAACTATAATAAAAAAACTCGACATTCGGCTTATTAAAAATTTTTTAACAAGGAGTTTTTATGAAAAATTTTATATACAGAAAAATATTTTTATTAATAATTATAAATGTTTTTTTTGTTAGTTTTATTTCTTCAATGAATTTTAAAAAAGTTGATAATCTTTATCATATTGGTAAATATCAAGAAGGAGTAAAAATATTAGAAGCGCAATTTGATATTTCAAATCCGGACCCTGAAATTATTTGGAGAATAGCCAGGTTTTATTTTGAAATAGGAGATGCATTGCCGGATAAAGAAAAACAAGAAAAGATAAAATATTTTACAAAAGGTATGGAAGCTTCCAAAGATTATTTTTATATTTCCGGAGGTTCTAATTTAGATAAAGCTCAAGTAATATTCTGGTATACAGCATGTTATGGTTCAAGAGCAGAAATGATTGGTATAAAAGAATCATTAGATATTATACCGGAGTTGTTCTCTCTTGCGGATAAATCACTGGCGCTGGATCCTACTTTTGCTGCACCATATTTAATGTTAGGTCAAATAGATGACGCAGTTCCATTTTTTCTTGGCGGTGATAAATTTAGGATGGGAGTAAATTTAAGCAAAGCTATTAAGAGTAATTCAAAAGATATGTCTGTCCTTGTAGAGTCTGGTGAAATATTTTTAAAAAGAGGATGGGATACTAATAAAAAAGCAAAAATGGCAGAAAAATTTGGAAAAAATGATGGCACTCCGCAAAATTTAAGTGATAAAGAATATGCAAAAGTTTTATTTGATAAATCATTAGAATTATATAAAAGTATTGGCAATCCATCTGTTAGGGATAAAGTAAAATATAATCAAGCATTGGAATTATTAAAAAAAATTAAGTGATCTAAGAGATAGAATAATTGAATTAGATATTTATATGAACTAAATAAATTTACTTTAAATATAAGTTAGAAGGGCGAAATTCGAGTCTTACAATTTGAAACAGCAAACTTTGAATTTTAAAATCTATTTAGGGCTTGCTGAATAAGTTATAAATGGCAATATATTAATAATTTAGAAATAAATAATGCTTGAAAAACTTGACATTCGGCCTAGGATTAATTTAAATTTAAAGTAAATTTTCCTTTAATAAAAAAAGCATCTATTTCTTTTTCCGGTTTACCTATGTAATACCCTTGTGAATTATCAATACCTAATGTTTTAACTATATCATATATTTCTTTTGAATAAACATGTTCAGCTACTGTTTCAATATTTAGCTTTTTAGTAAAATTTACAATTGTTTCAGTGATAATATGAGAATCTTTATTTTTATTGATATTTTTTATTAAACTCCCGTCTAGTTTTAATATATCAACATTCATTTTTAATAGATAATCAAAATTAGAATATCCGGTGCCAAAATCATCTATTGCTATTTTACAGCCTCTTTCTTTAACTTTTTCAATAAAAAAATTTACCTGGCTGTTATTTTCAATTTGTTCTGTTTCTGTTAGTTCAAAGATAAGTTTATTCCCAATATTATAATCATCAATAATTGATGTGAAAAATAAAGTGCTTTCTTTACTATAAATATCATACAAGCTGATATTTATACAAAAACTATAATCTTTATCAGCAAAATATTTAGCTGATTTTAATAACATTATTTTAGTTAAATGAGTATAAAATTTTGATTTTTTAGCAACTTCTATAAAGTTTATTGGAAGAATTAAATCATCATTTTCAACCATTCTTATTAAACATTCAAATTTATTTATTTTATTATTTTTATTATTCAGTATAGGTTGAAATACCGGTATGATGTTATCATGGGCTATTGCTTTTTTTATTTTTTTAACCCAGATAATATTATTTTCAAATTTTTCTTTAATCTTCATGGAATTTTCAAAAAATAAAAATCTCACTTGATTTTCTTTTGCAAGCTTTAAAGCCATATCTGCTTCTTCTAAAATATTGATTGTAGAATCAGAAATCCCCATTGTAAAACTAATTAATATTTCAATATTTTCAATATAATATTCCTGTTTAAGAACATTTTCCAGTTTATTTACTAATTTATTTAATTCTGATCTATTAATATTATTATAAAATAATAGTGCAAACTCATCTGCATGAAGTTTATATATATTATGAATAAAGAAATTTGTTTTAAATTGATTGAGTCTTTTACAAATTTCAATTAATACTAAATCACCAATTGCATTACCATATAGATCATTAATTTGTTTAAAATTATCAACATTGATTAAAATTAGCTTATTAGCAGATTTATTTTTAATATCCTGTATTAAACTTGTTCTATTAAAAAATTTTGTTAATGAATCAGTATATAATTGAGACAATATATGTTCTTCGTTTTCATTATTAATAAACTCATAATAAAAAGTTGCTAATGAAATAAAAATATATAAAGTTAAAATATCAATATACGCATTAGTTTTTATTGTAAATTTTATTAATCCCATTTGATTTAAAAAAAGACTTAAAAAAAAGAATATTAATCCAATAACAATAAAAATTGAACCAACTATTTTTGCTTTTAAATAGTAAGATAATAATGGAATTGTCAGAAACCAGATCAATCTAAAATCTGTATCTGCACCAAAAATTGTAGCCAAAAAAATAAACAAAATTGAAACACACAGTGCATAGTTTGCTGAAATATCAGGATTTCCTTTTGAGAATAAATAAATAATATTTAGTGAAAATAAGAAGCTTGTGCAAACAAGCAATATGACCATTATGTAATTTTTTTCAAAATAAAAAATATGCATCATTGCATATAGTAAATATAATATAACTCCTGTTGTAGAAAAAATAATATTAAAAATTCTTTTTCTTTCTTTTTTAAAAGATAAAAATTCAATATAAGTATAATTTTTATTATTTTTTATTTTTTTCAATTAAAATCCTAAAATAAAAGGTGATTAATTAAATTATACAAAATAGAATAAAAAAATCTATATTATTATGAAAAATAAAAAAATATAAAATTTATTATTATATCTCTTTAGCACTTTTAAATTTAACCGAAAATTATATTAGAACAACTTGGGAGGGCTGTTCAATACATATATTTAAAAGTATATGTGTTGAGTCGGCTCTTTTTTTATGTTTTTTATTTAAAAATATTTTGTGATTATAATAATAATCAAAAGGAGCCTGTTATGATAGAGCAGGTAATGCAAAGTAATATTTTACACGAAGCATCAACTTTATTAAAAAAACAGAATAAAGAAAATAATAATGAAAATTTGGGTGTTTCTTTTAATGATTTATATAAAGCTAATGATTCTGATTCTTTAAGAAATAATGATATTGGTAATACAATAATTATTACTATTGAAGATGATCAAGATAATTATCAACAAACTTTTAATGAAATGGATAACCATGATAATTATTTAAATAATGAAAATTTTATAAAAGAACAAAATGAAATATATAATGCCTCTAACTATAAGGACAATATTGATAATAAAAATATAAATAACAGCAAAATTGTAAAAAAAGATAATAAAATTATTAAAGATAAATCAAATCAAAACATCAATAATTCAAAAGAAATAAAAAATGATGTCAACATTGATAAAAATATAAACAGTAAAGAATCACTAGAATCAATAAATATAAAATTAAGATATGGTCATGTTGAATTAAAATCTGATTTAGATTTTAAAACAAAACAAAAAATCAAAAACATAATGAAGGATTTGAAATCAGGAAATATTAATACAGATACTGCAAATGCTTTTATATCTCAGTTAATTAGATCTTCACATATAAAAGGTTTGAAAACTATTGATAAAAAAATAAAAGTTCAAATTAAAAAAGATCATGATAAAGATAATAATAAAAATTTAATTAAAAGTGATCTTGATTTTGTAAAAAATATAGATGGTATAAAAAATAATAAAAATTTAAATCAATTTTCTTCAGCAGATAGTGATAAAAATAAATTAAATATAAAGATCAATGATAAAATAAAAATAAATAATAAAGAACATTCAAAAGGGGAAGAAGTTAAATCAAGTGATATTAAGTCAGAAATTAAGCTTGAAATGCCTGATAATAAGAACATTAATGTACCGTTAAATAAAGATGTTCCATTTAATACAAAAGAAGTTTTACAAAATAATAAGCAGCAATTATTTCAGCAGGTAGCTAAAAATACTAAAATAGTATTAGCTCAAAATCAAACAAAATTTTCAACAATGATACGCCCGGAGAATCTTGGGAGAATTGACTTTCAATTTATTGTTAAAGATGGAAAACTAAATGGACGGCTTGTATTGCAAAATCAAGAAGTAGTGGATTTTTTTAAGTCAAATATTGAAGAGATGCGTGCAGTTATGCAGAAATCGAATGTAGAATTAGAAAATATTGAGATTATTTTAGCCGGAAATAGATTTGGTGAATTTTCTGGAAATCAGGATAATAATAATTTTATTAATGAAGATAATAATTTGATTTATAAAAATAATATTTTTTCAAAAAATATTGAAACTTTTGAGGAGAATAATTCTATTGAAACAAAGAATTATTCAAAAAGAAATAATTCAAATATAAATATTTTAATTTAAAAAAGAGAGGGAAATATTAAATGGATGCAATTAACACAGTTTTAAATGTAAATCAAGATGGCGCTGAGATGTTTAAGACAAAATTAGAAGTTGATCAGATTAATAAAAAATTAAAAGTAGACGGAAAAGAACCGGTAAAAGATTTGGGTAAAGATGAGTTTTTAAAATTACTTATTACAGAGCTTCAGCATCAGGATCCTACAAATCCAATGGAAGACAGGGAATTTATTGCTCAGATGGCTCAATTTTCATCATTAGAGCAAATGTTAAACTTTAACAGTAATATGGAAAAATTATTAGAGAGAGTTTCATTTCAATCAAGTTTTAATTTACTTGGATTAAATGTTGATATACAAAGTCAAGGTAATTTTGATAAAGAGGGTAATCCATTATCTATAAACGGTACTGTAGAAGCAGTATCAAAACAAGGGGAAGATATTTTTGTTAGAGTAAATGGAGAGGATTTTTTAGCCAGTGATATAGTTAAAGTTGGTAATTAAGGATTACTATTTAAATAAATATTTTATATAAGGAGTATTGTTATGATGAGGTCATTATATTCTGCAGTAAGTGGTTTGCAAAACCATCAGGTTAGAATGGATGTAATAGGCAATAATATCGCAAATGTTAATACGCATGGATTTAAAAAAGGAAGAGCAACATTTCAGGATATGCTGTCTCAAACATTAAGCGGAGCAGCTCGTCCTACAGAAGAAAAAGGAGGAGTTAATCCAAAACAGATTGGTCTTGGTATGGTAATAGCTTCTATTGATACGCTTCACACTCAAGGTTCACTGCAGACTACCGGTGTAAATACTGATATGGCTTTAAGCGGAAATGGTTTTTTTGTAATAAAAGACGGTGATAAAGTTTTTTACACCAGAGCAGGTGCATTTAGTCTTGATAAAGACGGATTATTGGTAAATCCGGCTACAGGATTAAAAGTACAGGGCTGGACTTCACAATTAGTAGGCGGGCAATATATAATAAGAAGCGCAGATACTCCTGATGATATAAAAATTCCTTTGTATTCAAAGGATCCTGCTCAAGCTACTGCAAATATAGACTTTAAATGTAATTTAATGTCAGAAATGCCGATTATTCCAGATCTTGATGCTGCTACTGAAGAGGATTTGATAAAAAATACATGGACATCATCAATAAATTCTTTTGATTCTCTTGGTGCTCCAATTGAAACCAGATTTACCTTTTATAAAACAGATACTAATCAATGGACTGTAAGAACTGAAGCATTTAGATTTGATCCGGATAATCCTGAAGTAAAAATAAAGATTGAAGATGATCAATTAAGTACTAATGTAGTGCCTACAGGTGAAGATGATCATGCTGCTATTGCAGGACAAAGGGATTTCATAATTAATTTTGATAATCTTGGCAGGATAATTTCTGTTACTGATGAAAATGGTGATGTGAAAAATCAAGATAATTTACTTGTAAATCTTAGGATAGAAGATGTTGGTACCGGTGCAGCGCCAATGGATATTCAAATTAATTTAGGCGAATCCGGAAGAGTAAAAACAGAAGACAGTGTTGGTGTTACTCAGTTTAGTTCTCAATTTACAACTAAGCCTTTTAGGCAGGATGGTTATGGTCTAGGTTATTTGGAAGGATTAAAAGTAGATAATACAGGAACAATAACCGGTGTGTATTCAAATGGTAATCATAGAATGCTGGCGCAGGTTGCTATAGCTACATTTGTTAATCCGGAAGGTTTAGAAAAAGCCGGTGAAACAAATTTTATATATTCTAATAACTCCGGTGAACCGGATATTGGTACAGCAGGCAGCATGGGAAAAGGTAAAATTATGGCTGGAGCTTTAGAAATGAGTAATGTTGATCTTGCAGAACAATTTACAGATATGATCGTAACTCAAAGAGGTTTTCAGGCAAACTCTAAAACAATACAAACATCAGATCAAATGCTTCAAGAATTATTAACATTAAAACGATAATATAAATAAGTAATTTTGACTTACAGGGCATTAAAAATGCCCTGTATTTTTTTTTAAATTTAATTTAAAATAATAAAAAAAATCGTTTATTTTTACTTATTATTGTTATAAGGTGTTCTTATGATTAAAGTTACAAGGTTAAATGGAGATGAATTTTATTTAAATCCTCATTTAATTGAAAGAATAGAATCAAAAGCTGACACAATAATTACCATGCATTCTCAGATTCAGTATATAGTAAAAGAGAAATTTGACGAAATATATAGTAGCATATTAAATTATAGAAAAAAAATTTCAATAGGCGGGCAGGAGTAATTTATGGATCTTGGAGTTTTAATAGGTATTCCATTTGGACTTTTTTGTATTATTATGAGTATTCTGATAAGTGGATTCTCAATGGATACTTATATGGATTTGATTGCAGTATTTATTACAATAGGAGGATCTTTTGCTGCGCTAATGGTCGGAACACCTATGGACAGATTACGAAAAGTCTGGACAATATTTAATATTGCATTAAGAAGTCAAAATCTAAGAGTTGAGGAAATAATACCCAGATTAGTAACATTTTCTGAAAAATCAAGAAGAGAGGGATTGCTTTCGCTGGAAGATGATCTTGAAACAATTGAAGATGATTTTTTTAGAGAAGGAATTCAGCTTGTTGTTGACGGAACTGACCCGGATGTAATTAAAAATGTTTTATTTAATGAAATGAATCAGCTTCAACAGCGGCATAAAGGCGGAATTGATATGTTTGATTTCTGGAGTAAGTTAACACCGGCGTTTGGTATGATTGGTACTCTTTTTGGACTTGTTGGTATGCTTAGATCATTAGGAGATCCGACAAGTATTGGTGTTGGTATGGCTGCTGCATTGATTACTACTTTTTATGGCGCTATAATGTGTTATCTTATACTTCTACCAATTAAAAAGAAATTGGAAGAAAGAGATATAAATGAAATACTTGTTAAAGAAATAATATTAGAAGGTATTTTATCAATACAAACCGGAGATAATCCAAGAATAGTAGAGCAAAAACTACTTGCTTTCTTAGATCCAAATACTAGAGGAAAAGTAAAACAAACAGAATAAAAAGTATAGATTTAGTATTATTTTTTAAATTGTTATAAATTTTAAATATAATTATAAAAATTTGTGTTTTTTAAAAAAACTAGGGAAATAGAATGGCAGAATATAAAAGAAGAAAAAAAGTAGAAGAAGATGAAGGCGCTCCTCAATGGTTATTAACCTATGGAGATTTAACAACTCTTTTACTTACTTTTTTTATAATGATGTTTACAACAGCAACAATTGATGGAAGAGAGATGCAGCTTATTTTATCTGCATTTCAGGGCTCCTTTGGATTGCTGCCGGGCGGAAAAACACTTTCTGCCGGTGATCTTGCAGAAATGGGGAATGTCATAGAGTCATTACCTGCAAATGAAAGAGGCAGGGGCATGGCTAAAGCAATAAAAGAAGCTCAATCAATTTTTCATCCGGAAATTAAAACAAGAAAAGTTGTTATTACTGCTGATGAAAGAGGTATTGTTATTTCACTGGCCAGTGATGCGTATTTTAAACAGGCGAGTGCAGAATTAGACATTGAAAGAGCTAGAGAAGTATTAGAGAAAATAGCAGAATTAATCACTCAAACAGATTATATAAGTAAACATATAAGAATTGAAGGCCATACTGATAACAGACCAACAGATCCTGATGGTCCATGGATATCTAATTGGCATCTTTCTTCAGCGAGAGCATTAAATGTTTTAGGATATCTTGTAGATTTTGGAGCTGATCCTGAAAGAATGTCTGTAATAGGTTATGGAGAATATAAACCAATTTTTAAAAATGATACAGAAGAAGGCAGGTCTAAGAACAGAAGAGTTGATATAGTAATATTAAGGGAAAATTAGCAAATTTTGTTGAATTTTACTAAATTTTTTAGAATTTTATGATTTTTTTACTTGACTGATAGTAAAATTTGAAATATTATTTTATTTAAGAGGAGGGGGGAAGTGTCTGATCAAGAAAATATCGTAGATGAGGAGCTTGATCTTGATGAGGGAAGTCAAATTCCTCAGAAAAAAGGTCCTTTTCTTAGCCCACTAATTATTCGTGTCTTATTAATTGTTGCATTAATTATTGTTATCATTCTAATTTCCATAATTGTTTCAATTGTATTCGCTAAATTTAATCAAGTAGGTTTTAAATCTAGAGTTGATGAATGGACAGATGATGTGCATAGACCTAAGACAATGCATTTGGAATATATTGTATTAGAAAATCCATTCAGACAGCAGTTATTAGACGGCAAAATGATTCAATTAAAAATAACATTAGCCTATAAAGCAAAAGATAAAAAACTCCAGCAGGAAATAAGCAGTATAATACCGGAAATAAGAGATATAATAATTAAGCATTTATCGAGATTAAGATCTGATGATTTTACTGATGTATCAGGAACTTCATTAGAGAAATTAGAAGATGATTTTTTAAAACAAATTAATCGTATTTTAAATAACGGAAAGATAGAGAGGATTTTATTTCAAGAATATACTTTAATGTAAGTAAATATTAATATTTAATATTAAATTAAAGGTTTTATAAATGACTGAAGTTTTATCGCAGGAAGAAATCGATCAATTATTAACTGCCATTTCTACTGGTGAAGTTGACGCTGAAGAAATGAGTCAAAGCACTGATCAACGAAAAATTAAGATATATGACTTTAAACGTCCTGATAAATTTTCAAAAGACCAGATTCGTACTATATCAATGATTCATGAAACTTTTGCTCGTTTAACAACAACTGGACTTTCTGCCCAGTTAAGAGCAATGGCGCATGTTCATGTTGCATCAGTAGATCAGTTAACATATGAAGAATTTATCAGATCAATTCCAAATCCTACGACTTTAGCAGTTATAGATATGGAGCCTTTAAAAGGTAATGCTGTTTTAGAAATTGATCCTTCAATAACATTTGCGATTATTGATAAATTATTTGGCGGTAAAGGTGAAAGTGATACTAAACTTCAGAGAGAATTAACAGAAATAGAATCCGCTGTAATCGAAGGTGTAATAGTAAGGGTTTTAGGAAATTTAAGAGAAGCATGGTCTAATGTAATTGATTTAAGACCAAGACTTGGCAGAATCGAAGTTAATCCTCAATTTGCACAAATTGTTCCTCCTTCAGACATGGTTGTTTTGGTTACTTTAGAAACTAAAATAGGTGAAGTAGAAGGAATGATGAATTTCTGTATTCCATATATTACTATTGAGCCGGTTATTTCTAAACTTTCCGGGCAATATTGGTATTCTAGTGTTAGAAAAGGCACAACTACTGAAAATTTAATGATTATTAAAGAAAAACTAAATGAAGTTTTTGTGAACTTAATTGTAGAGATTGGTCAAATTGAAATAAAGGTTAAAGATGTTCTTTCTTTACGTGTTGGAGATTATATTAAACTTGATCAGGCAAAAATAAGAGATAATTATTTATTAAAAATTGGAGATAAAGAAAAATTTGAATGCAGACCCGGTATTATAGGGAAAAGAATGGCTGTACAAATTTTAAAAGTATTTGATTTTAATGAATCAACAAAAATATTAAACAATAGTGAAGGAGGAAGTGAACTATGAGTGATGGATCATTATCCCAAGATGAAATAGATGCTTTATTGCAAGGCACAGATGAAATAGTCACTGATACTGGAATTACAGATACAATGCAGAGCAGTTCTACAGCTACTTCTACGTTATCTCAAAATGTAATTTCAGCATTTAAAGATTTACTTCAAATTGCTGCAAATAATGAGGGCGAAGCTCTTGGCGCAATGGTTGGTAAATCAGTAGTTATATCAGATCCTGTAATAGATGCAAAATCACTTTCTGATATAAAAAAAGAACTTCCAAATGAATTAGTTGAAATAAAAATGGATTTCGAATCAGGAGTTGTTGGAGATCACAGTTATATTATTGATATAGAAACCGCAAAATTAATAGCCAGTTTAATGATGGGGCAAGAGGGTGGTGATCTGACAGATGCTTCTTTAAGTGCTATTAGTGAAGTTATGAATACAATATCCGGGAATGCTTTAACAACAATTGGCAATCAGATAAAAAAAGATATTAGAACTTCACCGCCGGTTATACAAAAAATTAGTAAAAATGATTTATCTTTTGCTAATAGCAGTGAATTATCATTAGTGAGTTATAATTTTAAAATTGATAATAAACCTGGTAAATTTTATGAAATATTTGATATTAATGTTGTTAGTGATATTGCTGGATCAGTTCTTCCAGCCTCTAATGAAATGACCCAGGGATTTGGTTATGCGCAAACTAATAAAATGGGGCAACAAGCTATGAAAAATATGACTGTACAAGATAGAACTTCAACTCAAGTTCAAAATGTTCAATTTGGTAGTTTTACTGAAGGAACCGGATTGGATGCACAAAGTAGCGGAAATATAAATCTACTTATGGATGTTACTATGGACCTTACTGTAGAGTTAGGTAGGACAAAAAGGTCTATTAAGTATATTTTAAGTATGGGTGAAGGAACTGTACTGGAGCTTGATAAATTAGCTGGAGAACCTGTGGATATTCTTGTTAATGGAAAATTAATTGCAAGAGGTGAAGTAGTTGTAATAGATGAAAATTTTGGAGTTCGTGTAACTGAAATTATTAGCCCGGCGGACAGGATTCAAGAATTAACATGATTTAATTTGTAAGTTATTTTTAAATATTTTTTTTGGGAGGGGAAATATCAGACGCTGCATTTTTTTTATTATAATTATTTTCTGTTTATTTAATCATTCATTATTATTATTTTCAATTGACTCAACTGATGATAAATTAAATTTATCAGAATCAGAATATTTAAATAAAGTAAAATCAAATATGAAAAATAAAATAGATGATAATTTAAAAAATGAAAAAGAAAATATTAAAGCAGATAAAAAAGATAATTTTAAAAATAAAACAGCACTGAAAATTAATATTTTTTCATATATAAAAATTATTTTAGTATTGAGCTTAGTTATATTAGTGATTTATGGATTATCATTAATTCTTAAACGTTCATTGGTTGTAAAAGGTAATATTCAAAGTAATGCAGAAATTCTTATTAATCAGGCTTTAGGTCAAGGTAAGTGGATGCAGGTAGTTCATATTTGCGGAAAATATTTAGTGCTTGGAATTACTAATGAGAATGTAAATTTACTAACCGAAATTAACGATCCAAAAGAAATTGAAAGATTTGATGTTATATTAAATGAAAAAAAATCTGAAACAAAAAGTAATTTTATTGATATGATTACAGATTTTTTTAAAGATAAATTAAAAAAGAATATAAATAAAGATAAATTTGATTATGAAGTGGATTCTATTGATTTTTTAAATAAACAAAAGGAGAGATTAGATAAATTAAAAAAATAAATTTTTAATTATTTTTTCTTTTGTTTTTTTTAAATTGGGGGGGAATTTGAAAAAGAAATTATATTTTGTTATTATTATTGTCTTGTTTTTACAAACATTTTCTGTTTTTGCTCAAGAAGACAGAGTTAGAATACCAATTCCAAGAATAAATGTTGATGTACAGGAAGCTCAAACTCCTCGCGAAGTTGCATTATCATTACAAATAATTTTTTTATTAGCCATTTTAACTTTAGCTCCTTCACTTATTATATTATTAACTTCATTTCTTAGAATAGCAATAGTTTTAAATTTTATGAAAAGAGCGCTTTCTTTACAGCAAATGCCTCCTGATCAGGTAATGTTTGGATTAGCATTATTTCTTACTATGTTTATTATGTGGCCTACATTTGAGAAAATTAATAATGATGCAGTACAACCATTTTTTAATCAGGAAAATTTACCGCCGGAAAAAAGAATTAATATTGATCAGTTATTTGAAAGAGGTCTAGGGCCGTTAAGAGAATTTATGTTTAGGCAAACAGATCCAAAATATATTGGTTTTTTTATGAATATGAGAGGCCTTTCAGCCCCTAATAATTATGATGATGTTCCAACTTATACATTAATTCCGGCATTTGTAATAAATGAAATGACAAAAGGATTTGAAATTGGAGTTTTATTATTTATACCATTTATAATAATTGATATGGTTGTAGCTTCAACCTTAATGTCAATGGGTATGATTATGCTGCCCCCAATTATGATTTCTTTACCTTTTAAGCTTATTTTATTTGTATCAGTGGATGGCTGGCAATTATTAGTGGAAAAAATATATCAAGGATTTGGATAATTTAAGTATTTTTAGTTAGTAAAACATGAGATTTGCATGTTGTGATAATTGGGGCAAAAGCTCTTTCTATAGAAAGAGATAAACAAACCTATTTTCATAACAGTAATTTTTAAAAGGAG
>CAZYID010000094.1:0-12849 GCA_964646595.1 uncultured Spirochaetales bacterium
AGCCATGTATCTATATTTTTAATATAATCAGAAAAAATTAAATATAATTTTTCATGAATTTTAATAATTTCTTTATTTTCAAAATAATTATCTTTGATTGAATAAAAAATATAAAATAAAAAGTAATTTAAATTATTACCAAAAAAATAAAAATATTCACTGATAAATAATAAAATTACTTCTTTTTTATCTATTGTTTTAACTTTATTTATAAAGGAAAATGATACATTAATAAGTTCATTTAATAAAAAATTACTCATTTCATTTAATAAAGATTTTTTATTTTTAAAATGTCTATATAATGCCGGCTTTGAAATTTTTAATTTGTTTGTTATTATTGAAAGACTCATATTTTTAAAAAAATACTTTCCCCATTCTTCAAATGCAGTAGAAATAATTAATTCTTTATTAATACGTTTTGACATTATAATTCCTAGTAAAATATTTTAATACAATATTCAATGTTAATGAACGGTTGTTAACATTTAAATTTTTTTAAAATATTAGTCAATATATAATATAATAATTTTAATTTTTTTTTACAAAATATATAAGATGAATGGTTAAAATATTAGTTGAATGGTTATGATTTTAAAATGAATATTGTTTAAGCTAAAATATTACTATTTACAATTTTATTATTTTTAGTTATATACTAATAAAGTAAAAATCTTTAAGGATATTAAAAATGAGTAAAAATAAAAGAGCTTTAGTTACAGGTGGAAGCCGTGGAATAGGTAAGGCAATATGTATTATGCTTGCAAAAAATGGATATGATGTTTTATTGAATTACGTTAAAAACACAAATGCAGCTCTTGAAACAAAAAAAGAAGTTGAAAAAAATAATGTTAATTGTAAATTACTTCAATTTGACGTATCTGATTTTAATAAAACCAGAAAAATTATTGAAGAAGAAATAGATAAAGACGGTATTATTGATATCCTAATTGTAAATGCCGGAATAAGAAAAGATTCATTATTTCCAATAATGGAAGAAGAACTATGGAATAGTGTTATTGACGTAAATTTAAAAAGTTTTTATTATATAACGCGTCCGGTAATAAAAGGAATGTTTCATCAAAATTTTGGTAAAATTGTTGTTATAGGTTCAACAGGCGGATTAACAGGAATGCCGGGGCAGACAAATTACTGTGCTTCTAAATTTGGTATAAACGGTGCAGCAAAATCACTTGCAATTGAAGTTGCCAGAAGAAATATTAATGTTAATGTTGTTGCTCCAGGATTTATAGAAACAGATATTATTGAAGATATGAAAGATAAACTAGCAGAAATTAAAAAAACAATTCCAGCAAGAAGAATTGGTACGGTTGATGATGTTGCAAATGTTGTTGAATTTTTAATAAGTGATAAATCAAGTTATATAACAGGTCAGGTAATACCGGTAAATGGCGGAGTTTTTTTATAGAATAATTAATATTTAATTTTAAAGGTATTATTAAATGGATGACTTAAAAAAAAGAGTAGTTGTAACAGGAATGGGAATTATTTCCTGCCTTGGAAATGATATAAATACTGTTAGTAAATCATTACAAACCGGAACTCCGGGATATGATATTGATCCACAGAGAACTGAACTTGGTTTCAGATGTCCTATTACCGGTATAATAAAAAATTTTGATCCAAAAAATTACTTAGATAGAAAAAGACGAAAAACAATGTCTTTATCAACAGTCTGGGCTTATGCTTCAGCAGAACAAGCTGTTAAAGATTCCGGATTAAGTCATGAAATGATAGCTAATCCTGAAACCGGAATGATTTTTGGACATGATTCGACAGCACAACCTACAGTTGAAATGGCTGAAGAATTAATGCAAACTAAAGAAACCAAAATGCTTGGTTCCGGTTATATTTTTAAAATAATGAACTCAACTGTAACAATGAATTTAAGCACAATTTTTAATACAAAGGGAGCAAACTGGAGTATTGCAGCTGCTTGTGCTTCAGGATCTCATTCTGTTGGACAGGCTGCAGAATTAATTAAAAACGGTCATCAGGAAAGAGTAATTGCCGGAGGAGCTCAAGAAGTAAATTGGCACAGTATGGCAAGTTTTGATGCATTAGGCGCATTTTCTATAAACTGGAAAGATCCAAAAACAGCATCAAAACCATTTGATAAAAACAGAGATGGTCTTATCCCTTCCGGCGGAGCTGCAACACTTATATTAGAACGATTAGATTTAGCATTAAAAAGAAAAGCAAAAATATATGGTGAAATTGTAGGATATTCTTTCAGTTCAGATGGTGAAGATTTATCTATCCCTAATGGTTTTGGAGCTGAATTAGCAATAAAAAAAGTATTAAATAATGCTTCGATTCATCCGGATGAAATTGAATATATTAATGCACATGCAACCAGTACACCAGGGGGTGATAAAAAAGAAGCATGGGCAATACATAGAATCTTTGGCAGCAAACCATATGTTTCATCAACCAAATCAATGACAGGGCATGAATGCTGGATGGCTGGTGCAAGTGAATTATTATATTCCTTTTTAATGATAAGAGATGAATTTTTAGCGCCAAATATTAATTTTTTTCAAGGTGACGAAGAATCCAGTAAAATTAATGTTATAAATAAAAAAATTGATTTTAAACCAAAAACAATTTTATCAAATTCATTTGGATTTGGCGGTACAAATGCTGCAGTAATTATAAAAAAATTTGATAATTAATTTTTTATAATTGAATTCTTTAATAAAAAAGAAAAATTTATTATGATATATTTTTTTTTCAGGAGAAATAATGAGACGAGTTGTAATAACCGGATATGGAATCATCAGTCCAATTGGAAATAATAAAGAAGAAATAAAAGATTCATTTTCAAATAAAAAAAGTGGAATAGTAAATATTCCTGAATGGTCAGAAATAGAAGGTTTAAGATCTCAGGTTGCTGGAAAAGCAAAAAACATTGATCATAAAATATTAGATCGTAAAGCAAGAAGATCAATGGGAAAAGTTGCAATATATTCTACTATTTCTGCTAAAAATGCAATAAAAGATTCAAACCTTTCTGAAGAAATATTAAAGTCAGGCAGAGTAGGTGTTGCTGCTTCATCAACAATTGGAAGCCCTCAGGCATATGAGGATTTTTTTTATGAAATATTTAAAACAAATTCTATATCTCAAATTACATCAATGTCATTTTTAAAAATTATGAGTCATACAACAGCAGCAAATATTGCTGTTAACTTTGGTATTACCGGAAGAGTTTTTTCTCCTGCAAGTGCCTGTACTTCAAGCTCTCAAGCTATTGGAATGTCATACGAAGCAATTAAATTTGGGATACAAGATATAATGATAGCCGGTGGTGCAGAAGAAATTCATCATACAACTATTGCAACTTTTGATATTCTTAATGTAGCAAGTCATAAATTCAACGACAAACCTTATTTAACTCCATCTCCTTTTGATAAAGACCGTGACGGTATGGTAGTTGGAGAAGGAGGTGGAATGCTTGTTCTAGAAGAGTTGGAACATGCAAAAAAAAGAAATGCAAAAATATATGCTGAAATAATTGGTTTTTCATCTTTATGTGACGGACATCATATGTCTACACCTTCAAGGGAAGGAATGTATTTAACAATGAATGAAGTATTAAATAACAGCCGCTTAAAGCCGGAACAAATTGATTATATAAATGCTCATGCTACAGCAACAGAAACCGGTGATATTGCAGAGTCACAGGCAACTTTTGATATTTTTAGCAATAAAACACCTGTTAGTGCTACAAAAAGTTTTACAGGTCATACTTTAGGAGCTTGCGGAGCTCATGAAATTATTTTTTCTATTTTTATGCTTGAAGACAACACAATTTATCCTACCATTAATTTTAAAAATCTTGATCCAAGATGTTCTCCAATAAATATTATAACAGAAAACACAAAAAAAGATTTGAATATAATACTTTCAAATAATTTTGCTTTTGGCGGTATTAATACTTCAATTATAATTAAAAAATATAAAAATAAAAGTTGATTTTTTCTAATTTTTTTTATATTGTAATTGGAACTTTATGAAGTAAATAATCAATCGGAGGAAATATGGATTTAGATGAAATCAAAAAATTAGTTAATAATATTTTAATAGAAGAATTCGAAAAAGAAGAAAGTGAATTAAATGAAGAAGCTTCATTAGTAGATGATCTTGATTTAGATTCACTTGATGGGATTGACCTAATTGTTGCTTTAGAAAAAGCAATGAAAACTAAGACAGGTAAAGATTATAAAATCGAAGAAGAAAAAGCGAAAAAAATACAAACAGTTGGTAATATTTATAAAACAATTGATGAATTAATAAATACATAAAATAATAGTTTTTAATTTCATGTATAACCACAGGTAGTTACTGTAACAAGTAAAAACGTGTGGTTTTTTTTATTTTAATAAAAGATTTGAATTAATTTTCTTTTTGATTTCATTTACTTTTTTTAATGCATTATTATCCATAATTTTATATTTTTCAATATTTCTATAATATTTTTTATTCTTTTTTCGTCTCTGGTTTCTAATATCAATTAATTCTTCTGTCATTCTTATTCTTAAGATTTTTGCAAAATCATTTAAACTTATATTTTTATAATCATCATATTTATACGGTTTTAAAACTTTCATCCATATTCTATCATCTCTTATCCACCAGCTGCCTCCAGGTCTAATAGAATTCCATGTATCTAAAACAACTGGAACAATTTCAGCTTTAGTTTCATAAGCAATTCTAAATCCTCCGCTTTTAAACCTGCCAATATCTCCGGTTTTACTTTTTGTTCCTTCAGGAAAAACCACTAAAGTATTTCCTTTATTATTGATCTCATTTGTTCCAAGTTCCAATAAATTAGACTCATAATTAATATCATTGGGTTTTTTTACAGCAATAATATTTCCTGTTAATTGCATTGTCCACCCAATAAATGGAATATTCACATATATCTGTTTTACAAAAACTTTAAATATATCCGGTAATAAAAACATTAAAAAGGTGTCAAATTGAGAAGCGTGGTTCAAAATATAAATTCTTTTCCCGCTTGATTTATTTAAATTAGATAGATCTATATTAAAATTAGCTGTAAAATATAATTTAAAATAAAGTCTGATAAAAAATCTTGTTAAATAAAACATATATCTTTTATTTTTTCTATCAAATATTAATGTAAAAATAAAAAATATCGGTATAAAAAATAAATATAAAATAGCAACAAGGGAAGCAAGTAAAAACCAAGTAAAAACTGTTTTTAAAAAAATTATTAAAGTAATTTTTTCTGATAAATCCCTCATAAATGACCTTTTAAATTATAACAAAATATTTTTTTTAAATTAACATTGTTATATTATTTTTGCAAATAATTTATTTTTATAATATTGAAATAACTATATTTACTTTTATTTGATTAAATACACAAATAAGGTATTTGATATAATAATTATGAATTTGTTATGATACGTATTTTTTTACTTTTTATACATCAATTTTATATAACCAATTATATTTATCGTTAATTTCTCCCCAATGAATTGATCTTAAATGATTATATAATTTTGTTATTTTTGGACCGGCAGTTTTTCCTTGATCATAAAAAGTATAATCTTTACCATTATATCTTATTGTGCCAACCGGAGTAATTACTGCTGCTGTTCCGCAGCATCCTGCTTCAATAAAATTATCTATTTCATCAATTGAAAGAGGACGTTTTTCAACCTTCCATCCAAATTCATCTGATGCAATTGTTTGTAATGACATATTTGTAATAGATTGTAAAATTGAAGATGATTTCGGTGTTACATAAGTACCATCTTTTAAAATTGCAATAAAATTAGCCGGACCGGATTCATCAATATATTTACGATGAACAACATCTAAATAAATAACATCTGCAAATCCCTGTTCCTTTGCACGAAAAGTACCTCTTAATCCAGCTGAATAATTACCTGATGCTTTGATATCACCAACCCCAAAAGGCGCTGCTCTATCCAAATCATCAACAACTAACATTTTAACAGGTTTAAATCCTCCCTTAAAATATGGTCCAACCGGAGTTGCCAGAACCATAAACATATATTCTTCTGAAGGACTTAATCCGATATGAGGAGAAATTCCCAATAAAATAGGTCTTATGTACAAAGTAGCATTTGAGCCATATGGGGGTATAAATTTTTTGTTTGCTTTTACAACTCTATTTATTGCATCAAAAAAGATTTCTTCCGGAACAGGTTCCATAAATAGTTTTTTTGCTGATTTTGCTAATCTTTTATAATTTTCAATTGGTCTAAAAGCAGTAATTTGACCTGATTTTGTTTCGTATACTTTTAAACCTTCAAAACAATTTTGTCCATAATGAAGACATGTTGAAGCAATATGAAAATTTATATTATCATCACTTGTTAGTTCGCCGCTGTCCCACTTTCCATTTTTATAATAATATCTTACATTAGAATCAAGTTTTATATAACCAAAATTAAGATTTGCAAAATCAATATCTGCTCTTTCTATGATCATTTTATCCTCATAATTTTTTGATTTGTATTCTAATTAAATAATAATAAAATGTAAAGTAAAAAAATAATAAGTTGAATTTTTAAATAATATTGCAAATTAGGTTAAACAATGTTAAAATTGATAAGTTTCATTACTTTTCATAACTTTTTTTAAATTAGGTTATTAAATGAAAGTTTTTAACGGAATTCCAGTATCTCCTGGAATTGCAATAGGCGAAATTTTTGTCTACTCAAAAGAATTATTAATTCCTCGTTATTCAATATCTGAAATACAGATTAAAATGGAAATTGATAGATTTAATACTGCTCTTAATAATACTAAAAAAGAATTCATACAACTTAAAACAAAGATGAGTAAAGAATTAAGCGATAAAGAAGGTCAGTTCTTAGATTCGCATATATTAATGACTGAAGATCAATCTTTAATTAAAGAAGTAATTGAAAAAATTAAAAAAGAAAAGAAAAATATTGAATGGATATTATATCAAGTTACTGATACTTTAATGAAAACTTTTAATAAAATGGAAGATGATTATTTTAGAGATAGGGCTGTTGATATTTTAGATATCAGCAGAAAAGTAATGCAAAAACTTCTTGCAAAAAAAAGTATATCATTAAGCACTTTAGATAAAGATGTTGTTGTAATAAGCACTGATATTACGATAAGTGATACTGCAAGTATGAATAAAAAACATGTACTTGCATTTGTTACAGAATTCGGCGGACAAACATCACATGTATCAATATTATCCAGAGCATTAGGTATTCCTTCAGTATTCGGCATTCCAAATTTATCACATAATGTAAATACCGGTGATTTTATTATTGTGGA
Organism: uncultured Spirochaetales bacterium; assembly: GCA_964646595.1. Lineage (GTDB taxonomy): Bacteria > Spirochaetota > GWE2-31-10 > GWE2-31-10 > JAFGQB01 > CAZYID01. Next base: position 7,342 of record CAZYID010000094.1, read on the forward strand.
CGGAACTAAAGGCTTAATTATAGTAAATCCGGATACAAAAACTAAAACAGAATATAATAAAATAAAAATAAATTTTAAGAAAAAAGAAGACGGGTATCTTTCAATCAAAGATTTACCTGCTCAAACAAAAGACGGTAAAAGAATTCCAATAAAAGCTAATGTTGAAGTACCTGAACAGGAGCTGGATTTTATTGTATCCCATGGTGCAGAAGGGATAGGTCTTTACAGGTCTGAATTTTTATATTTATCAAAAAAATTAAAAGTACTTCCTTCTGAAGATCAGCAATTTAATGCTTATAAGTTTGTATTAGACAAATTTCCGGATAATATTGTTACTATAAGAACTCTTGATTTAGGAGGAGATAAAGTATTACATGAACAAATGGAAAAAGAACTTAATCCAAATTTAGGCTGGAGAGCAATTAGATTTTGTCTGGCAAGACCGGATGTCTTTAAAGTACAGTTAAGAGCATTATACAGAGCAAGTGTATATGGTAATTTACAAATCATGTTTCCAATGATAACCGGTTTAGAAGAAATATTAGAAACAAAAAAAATAATTACAGAAGTAAAACATGAATTAAGAAAAGAAAATATAAAATTCAATGAAAATGTACCAATCGGAATCATGGTTGAAACTCCTTCAGCTGCTTTAATTTCAGATATTTTAGCTGAACACTCTGATTTTTTCAGTATTGGAACAAATGATTTAATTCAATATACATTAGTTTGTGATAGAGGTAATGAAAAAGTTGCTTATTTATATGAACCATTACATCCTTCTGTATTAAGATTAATAAAATTAGTAATTGATAATGCTCATAAAGCAAATATAAAAGTAAGCCTTTGCGGTGAAATGGGATCAGAAGTTGAAAGTGTTGCTGTTTTACTTGGACTTGGTATTGATGAATTATCCATGAATTCAATGAGTATTCCGGAAGTTAAAGAGGTAATAAGACAAATTAAAATTTCAGACGCACAAGATCTTGTAAAAGAAATACTCTATTTAAAAAATTATACTGAAGTGATAAGAAAAGTAAAAAACTGGTGCAGAAGAAATATTAAATTTATTTATAACAGCTAATTATTAATTATGAATATAAATCCAACAATTTTAATTATGGGCAGGCAAAATGTAGGTAAATCTACTTTATTTAACCTGCTTATAAAATCAAAAAAAGCTATTACAGACTCAACTCCCGGTGTTACAAGAGATCTGGTTTATGGAAATTTAACAATTGGAAATAATATATATAAATTAGTTGATTCGGGTGGTATTACTTTTGAAAAAGATGAAACTAATAAACTTGTCAAATCAAAAACTTTCGGTGCTTATATAAATGCTGATATTATAGTATTTTTAGTTGAAGTAAATAATTTATTACCAATCGAAAAAGAATATTTAAATCTGTTAAGAAAAGCAAAAAAAAAAATAATACTCGCAGTAAACAAATGCGATACTCCGGATAAAGACAATTTTATCAATGAATTTTATCAATTTGGAACAAAAGAAATTATTCCAATCTCAGCAGCACATAATAGAAATATTGATGTTTTGTTAAAAAAAATATCTTCCGAAATTGGCAGCAGTGATAACACAAAAAATATAACAAAAGAAAATTCCGAAATTATTAAAATATCAATTCTTGGAAAACCCAATGTAGGTAAATCATCATTACTTAATAAAATTGTTGGTAAAGAAAGAAGTATTGTTTCAAATATCCCCGGAACAACTAGAGACGTTGTTGATGAGGAATACATATTTGCAGATAAACATTTTTTATTTTTAGATACAGCAGGTATTAGAAAAAAAACTAAAATCAATGAAGGCATTGAGTATTATTCAGTAAATAGAGCACTTAAAAGTATATCTATTGCAGATATAATTATTTTAGTTATTGATTCGTTAGAAGATATATCAGAACAGGATAAAAAAATTTCAGATCAAATTATTAAAAAAGGAAAAGGTTTAATAATTATTCTTAATAAATGGGATTTAATGAAAAATAAAAATATATCCATAAAAGAAAAAATAGATAAGCTCCATTTTAAATTTCCATTCTTAAAATATGTTCAAGTTTTACCTGTATCATCAAAAACAGGAGAAGGTATTAATAGACTTTTAAAAGAATTAATTAAAATTTATAATGAAGTATTTAAAAAAGTTGAAACCAGTGATTTTAATACTTTTCTACATAATATAGTCAGACAGTATTCACCTTCTTCAAAAAAAGGAATATTAAAAATATTTTATGGAACACAGATTAAATCTGTTCCAACAAGATTTATTATTTTTGTAAATAATAAAAATAAATTATCAAACAATTATAAAAATTATATCATAAATAAAATCAGAGATAATTACGGATATTCCGGTATCCCTATTGAAATAATTTTTAAAGATAAAAACAAAAATAAACTGAAAAAATAAATTGAAAAAACAAATTTTAATAATAATCTATCTTTTTAGTTTTCTACTATTTTTATTTTCAGAATATAAAAAAGATTTATTTTCAATTGTATTAATTCCTAAAAATAATTATTTAAATATGTATTTATCACCCGATGATTCATCTAAAATTATTAATAAAATATCTGCCGGTTATACAAATATAAAAACAACATGGAATACAGTAAAAAAAAATAATGATTTCTGGATAGAATTAGAACTTGACGGAAAAAAAGGGTGGGTAAACAGAATATTTGTAACAAGACATTATGGTGTTTTAGGTAAAAATAATGAAAAAGAAATTGAAAATTTATTATTTGATCTAACAAAATCTTTGCAGCAGGAAAATTTTGATATTTTTAAAAATATATTTTATTCTTTAAGAGGAATAAATATATTTGAAATAAAAAATAAAAAATTAATAAAATATAAGTATAATGAATTAAATATATTATGGAAAAAAATATTTAAAAATAATCAAAATACTAAAAAAATATTTGATGATATTTTAAATATGCTCGAATCAGATTTTAAGATTGATTATTTGGAGAATGTAAATATTGCAGATTATCAAATTCCAATTGAGTTAATAAATTTTCAATTTATTAGTTTAAATTATAATGATAAAACTATATATATTGGTATAGAATTCTGGAATAATAAAGCATATATTTGTAACTTTTGTATAGGGTACTTCTAAATACCTGCTTTGGAATTTATACGAAAAGATTTTTTTCTGAGGCAAGGCGCCAAAACCGCAACATAGTATGTCTATATGAGGATTTTGGCAACGCAGCATCAGGAAAAAAAATTGAGTATAAAACTAAATGAGGTATTTAGAAGTGCCCCTAGATTAATATCTTTTGGATTCCAATAATTTTTCGATTTTAAATAAATAACTGTCATTAGGAAACTTTTCTTTAGCTGTGTTTAATAATTTTCTTGCTTTCGAATAATCATTATCATCAATTGCTTCATTTATAAATTTTTTAAAAAAAACTAAATAATTATTTCTTAATGTCCTGTCATTTGGAAACTTTTCCAGACCTTCTTCTGTATAATTAATTATATCATTTAAACTTTTAGTTTTATATAATTCGACAGTATAATTTATATAACAATTTAATAAAATATTTTTAACTTTTTGGTCTTCAGGATATAATATATAAGTTTTTTTTGCTTCATTTAAAGCATCAAAAAAATCTTTGTTTTTTATTTTTTTATTTATCTTATTTATATAATTATTTATTGTGTATTTATAAATAATTTGAGAATAATCCGGAAATTCTGATTTTAGTTCAAATAATCTATTCTCTATAAAATCATATTGTTCTTTATAAAAAACAACTTCATCATAAACAATTTTTTCAAATAATTTATCAATTTCACTATAAACATATTTTGAATTAAAATCTTTTATTAAAAGGTATGATTCCGGATATTTTTCTTTACTGTTATTAAAGACACTTAACTTATAAATATAAAAAAAATATACTTTAATAAATTTGTCATTATCTTTTAATTCAGGAAATATAATATTTTGCTTATCAATAAAATTTTTTACTTCAATATAATTTGTAAAATCATTCCAGTCATTAATATAATTCATTAAAATATCAAATCTCATATTAATAAAATTGTTATTTCGTTCAAAAAAATGCATATAAGAATTAATTGCTTCAACAGCTTCAATATAGTTTTTATTGTTTGCTAAATGAGCAATATAATTATTAAAATAAATATATAGATCTTCATTACCTTTATCATCTTTTCTTCCCAGGTAAATTAGATAACCAAGATTTGCTGATTTTATATACTCTTTATTTTTATAATATTCATCAGAAAGGTTATGATAAACCAGGAATAACATTTTTTTTATATTTATATCATTTCTATTTTTATAATCTTTTGGCGAAACATAATTAAATCCTGTAGTTTTTCCAAATTCATCTAAAACATCTTTTTTTTCACCCGGATTAAAACCAAATTTATTTGTTGATTCTACATCTATTGAGTCTTTATCTTTAAATAAAATTTTAATAAAAACATGATCATGTGTTTCTACAGCAGCCACATTTAAGCCGTATCTTTTTAAAAATAAAGCATAAAAAATAGATGATGAAACACAGTTATAATATCCCTTATCAACAATTGAAGAGATTCTATTTGCATTAAAAATATACTTTTTAAAAACTTTATCATGTAAAATTATTAACAATTTTTCTGCAAAATCTTTTTGTCTGTCAATTTTAAAATTTAATACATCTGTTCTTCTATATATTTTTCTTAACTCAGCATCAACAATAATTTCAATCTTATCAAGCCATGTATTTAACTCATTATACCTGTTTAATTCTTCACTAACTAAACAATAATAATAGAAATACTCTTTATAATTAATTTTACTCAGATTAAAATTTATTAATTCTTTATTTAAATTGTCAACTTCAATTATTTTCTTAAACTCAGGTGATAACTCTACATTTGTGTTCGCTGAAATTAAAGATAAAAGGAAAAACAAATTAATAAATACAATAAATATTATTTTTTTCATTTCTAATTTCTATTTATCATAAAAACATCAAATATAAAAGAAATAAAATAAATCTGTAAATTAACTTTAAATAATTAATATTATTTTTCTTCCTCCCTTTTAAACCTTTTAAAAGCAGTTAAATTGCTCTAACATTTTACTTTTTATTTGTGAGAGGAACAATATCGAAAAATGCACATACGAAGTCTAGTGTTTTTTTCGATTTTAGTTACCCTTAACAAATAAAAAGTTTATTGTGAGAAAATTCTGATTATGATATATTGACAATAATTTTTGTTTATAGTATAAAACTATTTCCGGGGCCTTTAGCTCAGCTGGTTAGAGCAGCGGACTCATAACCCGCTGGTCCTCAGTTCAAATCTGAGAGGGCCCAATGTCAAGCCGAATCAAAACAAGATTCGGCTTTTTTATTTTTACATATCAGTACTTGTCTTTAATAAATAAACTTTTTAAGTCACAGATTTCACGGATTTGACAGATTGCACAGATTGAAATATTTAAAACA
>CAZYID010000095.1:0-12846 GCA_964646595.1 uncultured Spirochaetales bacterium
AAAATTATATTTTTTTCCCGTTTTTTGGTAAGCAATGCAATGAAAGTATACGGTTATTAAATATGATTGTTCGAACGAAGTGAGTTTATCATATTTAAAAGGCGTTTTCTTTTATTCATTGTTTATTAAAAAATGGGCTGAGGTTACATGAGCTGCGTTTCTGACAAAAACAGGCTAGGGCAGTAAGCCCTAAAAATCTTAAATGATTGTAAAAATAATAAAATTTAATTATAATCACTAATATGAATTACAACAAAATTATTTCTTTTTTTACTTCTCTTAATACTGATAATCAAAAATTAAAAGAATTCTACAAACAAATTAATGATTTTCAAAATATTCACTTCATTCCTTCTGTTTCTCATGAAGTAGCTGTTTTTTTAAACTGGGTATCATCTTTTAAAAAACCAAAAAAAATACTGGAAATAGGTTTTGGTTCAGGAACATCAGCTTTATTTATTCATAAAGGTTTTATTAAATATAAAAAATTTTTTACATTAGAAAGAGATAAAAATCGATATTTGAGAGGCATCAAATTATTTAAAGAATTAAAAATTAATTCAATAAATTTAATGCTTTTAAATTCGTTTGATTTTTTTAAGCAGTATAAATATAAATTTGATCTTGTGTTTTTAGATGGAATTAAAAGAGAATATTATTTGCATATTGAACCTGTAAAAAAAATTCTAAATAAAAACGGTATATTTATATGTGATAATGTTTTTTTTGGAGGAAAAATATTAGAAAAAAATGTTGATAAAAAGTATAAAAATGGAGTAAAATATATTAAATTATTTATAGAAATGATACTAAAAGATAATTCCTTCAATACTTTTTTTTTACCAATAGGTGATGGTATTTCTATTTCAATAAAAAAATAAATGGATCCATATTTTGAAACTGAATAACAATTTATTATTAATTAACAAAATGATTCTTTTTTATAATAATTTACTTGAAGAAGATATTGACTTAGAACTCTTCCTTACTCAAGTAGATTATAATAATATGTGTATCAACAATTTACTGGATGAAATTTGGGATGAAATATTAAAAAAAATTGATGAACATCAGAATGACAATATAACAAAAACTTACTATTTTACTCTAAAAAGATTTCATAAATTATTATTTGATTATAAACCAAAAATGAAGGAATTAAACAAAAACAAATTATTAGATAATTTAAATAATATTTTAAATGAAATTCAAAAAAAAATAAATTTAATCAGAGAAAATAAATTTCAGATAAAATCCGGCCAATTTTCAAAACAATTTATAAATGAAGAAGAATATTCATTACTTCTTGAAGACATAAATAAAGATTTATAGAATAATTAAAAAAAGTTGTAATTTTATGTAAAAAACTAGACACAAATCATTTCTTGCAATATAATTAGATAATATATAAGCATCATATAACTTTATTTTTAAAAATATATTAGGAGATAATTTATGAATAAAACCTACAAGGTTATATTATTTTTATTAATTATATCTGTTTTTATTCCAATGTTAAATATCTATTCATTTGGAATGTCTAATCCTATAGAGCCATTTTTCTTTGGTGATGTTGTTGCTGTAATATCAAATTATTATAACAACAAAAATTATCCTACTGTTATGAGCTTAAGATATAATCAAAAAATCGAAAATAAAAAAACAACAGAATATATTGAAATTTATTTTAATGATTATTTAAATAGAGCTTGTATCACATTTATAAGCAGAGATAGAAAAAAATTTATAAAATTAATTGATAATGTTTTAAAAACAATAAAAGATCAGACCGAAAAAATTGATAAAGATATTGGAGATTTAAAAATTGATATCTCATGGAAACAAGGTGATAATGAATGGATTGAAACACAAAATAGTAAAATGTTTGTTAAAGTTACAACAGCAATTGATAAAAAATATCAAATGACAATTTCTTTTACTGAAGGAATTTCTGAAAATAATAAATACAAACCCGGTATATTATATTTATATGAAGATAGCATTAATAAATTAAAAACAATATTAAGTGATGATAATTATAATTCTTTTTTAAAAAAAGCAAAATCTAAAAAATAAATATATATATGATTTATTTTTATTAAAATATTTGGAGAAAAAAAATGAAACTTTTAAAAACATTTATTCTTTTTATTTTACTTATTAACACTACATTAATTAATTCTAATGAAAATTTAACATTATTTAAAAGATTATATTATAAAGCAAGATCATTAAGAGAAAAACAAGTTGTATTAAGTCAAATGCAGAAAGTTGTTTCTGATGATTTTATTGATTTTATAATGGAAATAATTGTTGATCAGTCAAATTATAATTTTAGCATTTTAGAAGCAAAAGATTATGAAAATTGGTGTTTAGAATCAGCTAAAATGGCCGCACAATTAAAAATTGAAAAGAGCGCTTTATACTTAGAAAGAATTTATAATAAAAGTCAGTCTGCTATAGTAAAAGGTCAAATTTTATTAACAATTGCTCAAACAGGTAATAAGAGCTATATAGAATGGTTGAATAATGCATTATATAAAATTAATAATCTTCATAGAGAAAAAAAATATGTTGAAAAAGAAGAAATAATTCAGGGAATTGTTATAGGTCTTGGATTATATGCTGACAAATCTTCTTTTGTTGATCTGTTATATGCAGCAACACCAAATTATTCAAATAAAACACAAGAATTAGCTAAAAGTGCTATTGATAAAATAACAGATAATCCGGCTCTTCTTTGTAATGATATTATATTAAATAATCCAAATTACGATAATAAAATTGATGCATTATTATTTGCTATTGAGTCAAAAAGTCCTGATGAAACAAAAATTAATACATGTAAAATGACATTAAAAAAAACGCTTGGTACTGACGTTGAAAATAAACTTGAAATAAAAAAAATCAAATTATTAAATGAATCTGTAAAATATTTAGGAAAAATGAAAGTTCAGGATAAAGAAATTGTAAATATGATTGAACAAAAATGGGATGATGAAAATGATTTTTATTCAGCTATAATAAATATACAAGCATTGGAAAGTATTAGCAGTGAAGATGCTGCAAAATTATTAAATAAAAAATTATCATACTGGAATAAAAGAAAAAAAGAAGGTTCAAAAGACGGTTATTTATCTGATGAAGGGCCAAAAGTAATAGTTGCACTTATTCAAGCATTAGGCAGTATAAAGTATATTGGCAGTGCTGAAGTTTTATATGACACAATATGGACAGAAGGATATGGAGATAATATTAACAGAGAAGCATTAAAGTCAATAGACTTAATAATGAATAATACAAAAAAATAAAAACTTAATTAAGTTGATATTTTTATTTAATCTGTTAAAATATTTTTTTTATAATAACAATTTAGTCTTGAATTTATAATTTTAAATTCATTTCTTTAAAAAATACATATTGTTTTATATATTTACCCAGGGAAATTAAAATTTTCATTAATTTAATAATTGAATAATTTATTTTATTTATTTATTCAATTATATTGAATTTTATAGTTTAATTTATTATATTAAAAAAAAGTACTTTAAAAAATGTTTTATTAAATTATTTTTATGATTAAAAAAGGAAATGATAAAAAAAGAAAAGTAGATTCTTCATCCAGAGCAAAATTAATTCGAAAAGGAAATGAATTATTTTTATCAGGGAATGTTAAAGCTGCAGAAAAAATTTTTATTACTGTAGATTATAAAGATGGATTGGTTAGATTAGGTGATCATTACTTAAATGAAAATAATATTTATAAAAGTGCAGAGATGTATTTTATGTCCGAAAATAAATCGAAAATAGATACATTTTGTAAAAAATGTGCATTAGTAATAGAAAAATTTTTAAAAGAAGATGAAAAATATGATAAAATTATTATAGAAAAAAAGTAATAAAGTATTTTTACAAGGAAAAAATAAAATGGATAATATTAAAAATATCGAGAAAGAAAATAGAAATATTGAACATGAAGATATTTTAAATAAAGAAATAGAAAATGATGATAATTCTATTTTAAATAAATTATCTCAAGAAGGTTATGAACTTTTAAAACATAAAAACATTGAAGAAGCAAAAAAGAAATTCTTAGAATTATTAGATATTGATCCAAAAAATCCCTATGGACTTGTTGGATTAGGAGATGTAGCCAGAAAAGAGCATGAAAGTACTAAAGCTATAGATTATTATAATAAGTGTCTTGAATTTCATCATGAAAATAAATATGCAACAATTGGTCTTGCTGATGTATACAGAGATCTTGGTATGTATAAAAAAGCAATTCAAATATGGGAACATTTTTTAGCTCTTTATGATGCAGATATTCCAATTTTAACCCGTCTTGCTGACGCTTATAGAAAAATAGGTGACCATGATAATTCAAAAAAATTTTATCTAAAAGTTTTTGATATAGATCCCAATAATACTTATGCATTAACCGGTATTGGATATCTTTTTTTTGAAAAAAAGCAATATGATTTAGCTTTAAATTATTGGCTTAAGATGCTTGATATTGAACCGGAAAATATTAAAATATTAACTACAATTGGAAACTGTCATAGAAAAAAGAAAAGTTTTGATCAGGGAATACCTTTTTTTGAAAAAGCACTCGAATTATCAGCTGATAATTTTTACGCCTTATATGGATTAGCAGATTGCTATAGAGGTTTAATGCAGCATGAAAAAAGCAAAATAGCATGGGAAAAATTATTATCATTAAGTCCGGATAACAAAGTAATAATGACAAGGTTAGGTGATGCATTAAGAAGTACCGGAAACTTAGATGATGCAGAAAAATATTATAAAAAAGCATTAAATATTGATTATGATTATTATGCTGCTTTAGGACTCGCTTTAATAAGTAAAGAAAAAGGTAATTATAAAAAAGCGATCGAATCTCTTTCCCGTTTATATGAAATGGATAAAACAAATGTAAGACTTGTATCAGAATTAGCAGATTGTTATAGATTAACCCGTGATTATGAAACAGGAATGACAATCTTAAAAGCATATATTGACAGCGGCCATACAAATAATATAATTAGTGAACTTGTTGAAGAATATAAAAAAGTATTAGATTAAAACTTTGAAAAAATCTTTATTAAAGATTTTATTAGAAAATCAAGATAGTTTAATAAACTCCCATTTTGATAGTAACTATAGAATTAAACAATTAAATTATTCTATTTTTAAAAAAAATATTTTTGACATCCAAAATATAACTACAATTCCAAAGTTAACAAGAGATGCTTTAATAAAAGAATTTGAAATATTAAATTTAGAACCAGTAAAAAAAAATATTTCAAAAGATGGAACAATTAAAATCCTCTTTAAACTTTCAGATAATCATTGCGTCGAATCTGTAATTTTAAAAGATATAAATAATAGAATAACATTTTGTATTTCAACACAAATTGGCTGTAAAATGAATTGTAAATTTTGCATGACAGGTAAAATGGGATTTATAAGAAATTTAACTTATACAGAAATTATTTCTCAAATATTATATCTTTCTTCAATAATAAATAAAAATTTTAATATTGTTTTCATGGGAATGGGAGAGCCGTTAGATAATTATGAAAATTTAAATAAAACAATTAATATATTAACAAATAAAGATTATTTTGGATTATCAATATCAAGAATTACTGTATCAACATCAGGTATTATTGAAAAAGTAAATAAATTAATAAATAATTTTCCTTTTATAAATATTTCTGTATCTATTAATTCTATGATTCAAAACGTAAGAGATAATTTGATGCCTATTTCAAAAAAATATAATATTAAAAAATTATTAGATGTATTACAAACTCTTTATTTAAAAAATAAAAAAAGAATAACACTGGAATATGTTTTAATACATAATATTAATAATAATATTGATGAAATTAATGAATTTAAAAAAATAAAAAATAAAAATGCTTTTCTTATTAATATTATTCCATTAAATAATATTAATAAGAAAAAATTTATTAGCCCAAATGAAAAAGAAATAAAATGGTTTTGTGATAAATTAATTAATATTGGTTTTAATGTTACAAGAAGATACAGAAGAGGTGAGGATATACAATCAGCCTGCGGTCAATTATATTGGGAAAATAAAAAGTAAAAAAATATTATTTTATTTTACAAAAGATAAAAAATGTTTTAATTTAACAAAGTTTTATTATTAACAATTGGAGAATTTAATGAAAAAAATTTATTTAATGATATTAATATTATTTTTAATTTTCTTTTTATCTACATGTACTGTTAATGAAAGTACCGGTCTAATAGTAATAACTAACTTAACTGAAAATGACGTAAGTAATGTTAAAGTTGGTGAAGTTACATTAACAAGTTATATTTCAAGAGGGGCTAAAGTTGATTACTGGTATTATTCTCTTTTAAGCGGTAAATTAACTGCTGCAGGAGTTGTAAAAAATGTTTATTATTATAATTTAGGTGATAATGAAGGAACAGGTTCAATGGATGTAGATAGTTTAGAATTTGAAGTAAATCATGAATATAAAATTGATATTATTGCAAAAGATGGTAAAAATTATTTTTTTATTCATGGTGGAGTTCAGCCTGGAGATGACTATGATGATGATGAGAGAGATAATCCTCTCGATTAATCTTGCTTTTTAAATAAATTCTTAATATCTTTAATGTCAGTTGGTTTAACTTTTGATGCTTCAATATTTGCTTTTTGAATTTCTTCGAAAATCTCTTTTCTATAAACTTTTATATGAATAGGAGCATTTATACCAATTTTTGCATGATCTCCTTTAATATTTACAACTGTTATTTCAATTTCGTCACCAATCATTATTGATTGATTTTCTTTTCTATCAAGTATTAGCATTATTTCCTCCTTTTTTTAAAAGAGGATGCTTAATTAAATATGTATCATTTTGATTTATTACTTGTTTGGCCATGTGATTTGTTTTATTAATAATGATTGGACCTAACAAATTAACAGTAATATCTTCCGGTTTTTGATAGATAGTTACAATTGAAAATATCAATAATTCTTCTTGATCTTTTATCTTAATTTCTTCCAATTCTTTATCACTGATATCAAGTTTATAATCCTGTTCAACGAATCTTGGATCAATAATGACAAATGCAATATCAGGTTCTTCCAATGCTTGAAACCAAAAAAAAGGACTACCTTCCTCTGTGTCTAACAAAAAAAAGTTATGAATTTCTTCAAATCCAAGTATACCGTCTTTAAAATATATTTTTTGTTTTTCATTAACTTCAATTTCTCCAAATGCCTTGCTTTTAATAATCATTAATTTTCTCCTAACATTATCTTATAAAATCCATTAAAGAAGTTTGCGTCATTCTTGCTAAACTTGATAAAGCAACTTTATGGGCATATTCTAATAATTTAAATTCTGTGATAGCATCAGCTACATTTATATCTTCAACTTCAGTTAAAGCTATTGTATAAGCTTCTTTGTCATCGATTAATCTATCATTTAAATATGTTAAACGTGTTGTTAAAGCACCGGTTTCTGCAACATGATATAATAAATTACTTAAAGCATAATCAATAGAACCTAAATATCTACCGCCAATATCTTCAGCATTATTTGAAATCATAGAATCTCTTAATCCAATTAATACATCAAAAACAGAACCGCCAAATACTGTTGCTGTTTGACTATAATTATCAGGGCCAATAGGTCTTCCTTGTTCTAAAACACCTAAATCCTGTAATAATGTTCCGCCTTCAATATCTGCTAATTCTATTTTATGTGGTTTTGTACTTTTAACAACTAACCCGCCTGTAATTTTATCAATTGATGCATTTACTGCTGCCGGTGAACGATTTATTTTATCTACAATTGCATATGCATTATCACCTGCATTAAAATCTATTCTGTTTCCATCTATTAAAATAGCTGTATCTTCAGTTATTCTAAAATCTGCCGTATTAACTGCAGAATATATCTGAAATTGTTCAGCCCAAAATATTTCACTGCCCGGCATTGATGCTGTAATATATTCTCCTCTGTCAACTTCTCTAAGTTGTTTACCATTATCACCTAGATAAATTACTTCTTTAATCATTGCATGGTTACCATTTCTTACTGCACCTTCTAATATCTCAAATGGTTTTGTATATTTTTGAAAACCGCTAAATAAAAAATTACCTTTATATTTTGAATTAGCATTTAAAATTAAATTTTTTAATAACTGATCAATTTCTTCAGACATTCCCTTTCTCTGCTCTTCATTATATATTCCATTTGATCCCTGTACCGCTAATTCTCTAGCTCGTTGAATAATATCAACAGTATCCATTATTTTAGTTTCAACCAATGATCTTTCACTTTCAGCATCGTTAATATTTCTAAGATATTGATCGATTTTATGTAATTTTGTATGATAGGTTAGGGACTGTGCAACATCAGTTACACCTTCTCGTGGTAATCTATGTTTTTTACCGGTACTCATTTGATTATGTACTTTATCCATACTGTATTCTCTATTTTTTAAATGAAATAATCCATTATCAGGTATAGTATTTGTACTTATTCTATAAATACTCATAATTTACTCCTTATGCTCCTAATCTAAAAATTAAAGTTTCTATCATTTTATCCATAACTGTCATAATTTTTGCAATACCATTATATGCATGCTGAAATTTTATTAAGTTGGCAAACTCTTCATCAATGTTAACTCCACTTATTGACTGACGAATATTTTCAAGATTTTGAACTATAGTTTCAGCGCCTTTAAAACCTTTTTCCGCTACATTTCCTCTTGCTCCAACATCAGTAATTAGCACTTCAAAATATTGGCTAATAGTTAATGACATACCTATCATAACTTTTTCATGTTTTAATGATGCTATTTTTAAAGAATTACTAGAATCACCAACACCATTAGTTAAATCTTTAACTCCGTCACCATCAGTATCAATACCGTCAGCTGCAGCAATATTTGCAACATCGGACAAAATATTTTCTTCAATACTCATATATGCAGAAGGATGAATTAAAGGCGCTATTGCCCATTGTGAGTTAAGATTTAATTGATTAACCTGATCAATATTCTGCCAATCATAAGCACCTGCAGGACCGCTGTTTGATAATAATCCTGCATATCCTGTTAAAAATAATCCGTCATCTTCTAAATGTTGAATAACAAAATCAGGATTTTCGCTATTTAATTGATAATCAGCTTTAATTGTTAATTTTCCCTGAGGATTTAATAAAGCATTTACTCTTGCTCCGGATTCATTAATTCTTTTAATTACTACCTGTAATGTATCAGTAGAATAATAATTTACTGATATACCATTTATATTTAAAACTCCTTGAATACCGATTTTATCTTTCATATCCAATTTATTTGTTCCGGAGATCCTAAATAAATAAGTAGAATCATCAACACCGTCTCTGTTCCTGTCAAAATTACCTGTAGGATCAGTAGTGAAGGGGAATTCAACAAAAAAATTGTTACCTGTTTTTGCATTAGCTCCAAATCCGTCTCTGTGTATTTCATTAACAAGATCTGTAATATTAGCCGCAAACGAATCTATTTTTTTAATTTCATAATACAGATCATTATCTCTTAGATCAAAAAGAGAAGCTAATTCACCGCCTCTTAAAGCAAGTTTTTCACCGTCCTGCCAGTAAACATCAAAATATCCGTCATTATCAGCCTGAGCAATCATGTTTAATTGTTCATATTTTTGTCCTTGAACTAACATTTTACCGCCAATGTAAAGTATTAATTCATCTTTATCTTCACGGCTTATTTGAATATCAACAATTTTTGATAATCTGTCTATTAATCTGTCTCTTTCATCATAAAGATCATTCGGATTATCTTTCATTGCTTCAACTTTAAGTATTCTTTCATTAAGATGTGCTATTTTTTGTGCTAATTGATTTATTTCTATAACTCTATCCTGAACTTCTTTATCTACATTATTTCTTATATCTAAAAATTGATTATAATGATGTTTTATACTGCTTGTCATTATATTTGCTTTTTCTACTAATGATATTCTTGCTGCACTTTCATCCGGATGATTTGATAAATCTTCCCAAGATGACATAAATTCATTAAAAGAAGTTCTTAATGTATTTATCATAGAAGGATCATTTGAAGCATGAGGTTCTGAATATACCAGCTCCATTTGTTGAATATATCTATTACGTATTTCAAAGTATCCAAAATTGCTGTGTTCAAATATTAATCTATTATCAATCAATTGATCTCTAACTCTAACTACATTTGCAGTAACCACACCTTGACCTAATTGGCCCGGTCTGTCTTCTCTGGTTAAATCAGGCATAAAAATTGGCTCATATGCCTGTAAATGTATAACTTGTCTTGAATATCCTTCTGTATTTAAGTTATTTAAATTATGTCCAATTACATTAAGAGCTTTTGTATTGGTTGTCAGGGATCTTTTTCCCATTTCTATTCCATGAAACGTTGATGGCATAAAATACCTCCAATTTATACAATTTTATCTAATAAGACCGGATTATCTGTCCAAATGTTATTATCCAGTTTCATATCTTTTTTATATGTTTCTGCCTGTGGATCATTATTAAAATAATGTTTAACTTTTTGTTTTGCTACGTATAAAACATCTTTTAATAATCTTGAATTAATAAACTCAATTCGTTTATATTCTCTTATTCTAGTTTTTAAAACATTTTTTAAATCTGTTATTTCTTTTTTTTCTTCTTTAATATTTCTTTCATTTAATTTCATTATAGATGCATCAAAGGATTTATTTAGTTTTTCCTGATCTTCAGTAAGTTCATAAACTTTTAACCAATCTTGTGTTACTATATATTTTTGCATATTTAAAGAAATAATAATTAAATCCTTTAAAATATTAAGTACTGTTTCTAAATTTGATTTATAAATAACTTTATTTTTTAATAATATTGGATTAGTTGTTGTTTGTGCCATCCTTGGTCTCCTACAAAAAATTTTCCGATCTTGTAATAAATTTCGTCACATAAGAAAATTCATTAAGGATTATTTTGTAATTATATAAGATTATTTTGTGGAATTTATGAAAGTACAACAGGCGTCTCGTATGTCGATAATTTAAAAAAATTACCATAAAGTACACGAAGTAAGTTAACAAACAATATTTTTTACTTTATTTATAACACCTGTCATGTTTCAAAAACCTGACAGGTGTTGTTTAATCTTTTAATCACGCCTGTCATATCCATTATTAAAATTCAAGCCAGGTTCTACCGTCTTTTTTTAAAAGCATTTCAGCTTCTTTTGGCCCGGATGAACCGGATTTATAATATGTTAATGGCGAATTATCCGGAAAATTTTGCCAACTTTCTAATACAGGTGTTAATAATGACCATGATAATTCTATTCCGTCATTTCTCCAGAATAGAGTCTGATCGCCAACCATGCAGTCTAAAAGCAGCCGTTCATAAGGCTCCGGTTGTGTATCGCCAAAAATATCTTTATATAAAAAGTCTAATGAAATAGTACTCATACAAACTTTAGAACCGGGACTTTTTGCCTGAATAATAAATGATATTCCTTCTTCAGGTTGGATATTTAGTAATAATACATTTGGTGATAAATCGTTCTCAGGGATCGGATAAAACATTGAATGAGGTATTTTTTTAAAAGTTATTGCTATCTGGCTGAATTTTTTTGCCAGCCTTTTTCCAGTTCTCAGATAAAAAGGCACACTTTGCCATCTCCAATTATTGATCATTATTTTAGCAGCAACATATGTTTCTGTTAAAGAATTTTTTGAGACACCTTGTTCCTCTTTATACGAACATACTTTATTTCCATCAAAATCACCTTCAATATATTGCCCCCTGATAATATTTATATCATCTTTATTATTAAAATTAAAAGGTTGTAATGATCTTAATAATTTTGATTTCTCATCACTGATTCGATCTGCATTAAATGAAGCCGGTGGTTCAATTGCAATAAGAGAAAGCATCTGCATCATATGATTTTGAAACATATCTCTTAGTTGACCGGCATTATCATAATATCCGGCACGCTGTTCGATTCCAATACTTTCAAAAACTGTTATTTGAACATTATCAATATAATTTTGATTCCAGATCGGTTCAAATATTGAATTTGCAAATCTAAACATTAATATATTTTGTACAGTTTCTTTTCCTAAATAATGATCAATTCTATAAATTTGATTTTCATTTAATAATTTGTGCAATTTTTTATCTAAATCTAATGCACTTTCCAGATCTCTACCGTGAGGTTTTTCATATATTATACGTTTGAAATTATTTTCTTTTTCTTTTATTAAACCATTTGATGCTAGATGTTTAGTTACCGGTAAAAAGAGAGTAGGAGGAGTAGACATATAAAAAATAATATTGTTATGTGTAGCGTATTTTTTACATAAATCATCTAACAAATTATTTAATTTTTCATATAATTTATTATCATCATAATCACCGTCTATATAATGACATCTAAGAATAAAATCATTAATTTTTGATAAATTAGTATTTTTATTATTTCTTAATAATGATTCTTTTACTTTCTCTTTAAAGCTTTCATTACTTAATTTAGTACGGGCACAGCCAATAATAAAAAAATTATCTTTAAGCAGCTTTTTTTCAAAAAGATTAAACAGAGCTGGAAGTAATTTTCGATGAGTAAGATCTCCCGATGCTCCAAAAATTACTATTCCGCATGCAGGAGAAGTTATTTCAGTGCAAAAACCCTTTATTAATGAAGGATTAGATTTAATTGATTTTTCCATAATAATTAAATATTAACAAAACTTCTTATACTTCGCAAACTAATTCTGATTCAAATAATTTTAATCCTTCATCTTTAAAATAA
>CAZYID010000096.1:0-12691 GCA_964646595.1 uncultured Spirochaetales bacterium
TAATCCTGATGATATTCTTCTGCGTCATAGAAAGTTGATGCTTTTACTATTTGAGTTATTACTTTATTTTTAAAAATACCTTTTTTTTCAAAATTATCTTTTGATTTTTCTGCAATCCGTTTTTGTTCTTCATTATGATAAAATATTACTGATCTGTACTGGCTTCCATAATTTGGTCCCTGTTGGTCTGGAGTAGTAGGATCATGTAGTCTCCAGAAATAATCCAACAGTTCTTCATATGTTACTACACTTGGATCAAACTTAATCTCAATTGCCTCTGCATGACCGGTATTTCCTGAGCTTACATCCCAGTATGTT
Organism: uncultured Spirochaetales bacterium; assembly: GCA_964646595.1. Classification (GTDB taxonomy): domain Bacteria; phylum Spirochaetota; class GWE2-31-10; order GWE2-31-10; family JAFGQB01; genus CAZYID01. The sequence continues at coordinate 319 of CAZYID010000096.1, forward strand.
GGCGCTTTTTTATCTCCTCCAGTATAGCCGACTTTTGTATCAATAACCCCATCTATTTTCTTATATATATCTTCTACTCCCCAAAAACATCCTGCTCCAAAAGTTGCCAGCTGAATATTATTATTCATACTTGTTCCTTTTTCATAATCCTTAAATAATTTTAAATATTCTCCATATCCTTCTTTTTCCAAATCTTCTACCGGTATAAATCTCAAAGCACTAGAATTAATACAATATCTTAAGCCGGTTGGTTCCGGACCATCTTCAAAAACATGACCTAAATGAGAATCTCCTTTTTTACTTCTAACCTCTGTTCTTTCCATAAAAAGACTTTTATCCTTTATTAAGACAATATTTTCTTTTTTTAAAGGCTTAGTAAAACTTGGCCAGCCTGTTCCGGATTTATATTTATCCATAGAAATAAATAATGGTTCTCCGGATACTATATCAACATAAATTCCCGGCTTTTTATTGTCCCAATAATCATTTTTAAAAGGCGGTTCAGTTCCATTTTCCTGAGTTACATTATATTGTAAAGGAGTAAGCTTTTCTTTAAGTTCAGTTTTATCCATATTTTTCTCCTTGGCATTAGATTTACATGAGAATAATAAAAATATGAAAGAAATAATAATTATAAATTTTGAATTCATATTCCATCCTTATTAGTATAAATATATAGTAATAATAAAACACATTATGAGAAATGATAAATTAATTTACTCTTTATTTAAGAATTATTATTAACTTAGAATTGTTATTGATTAGAAATATTGAATATTTTTACTAAATAATGTTTATTAATTCATTGATTTGTTTTTAAAAAGGAATATTTTAAACTTGTATTAATTAATTTTATATAATAACGATTTTCTTCTACTATTGTATTTGTTTTTGGAGTAATATTATACAATATTGCATAACTACTATCATCTATTACTAAAGTTAAGAATAAATAATAATTTCCCTTAACAAAATTAAACTTTTGATGATTTCCTGTTGAATCAGGAAAATAAAAATATTCACTATTATCTTTTTGATCCGGAAGCTGCCAAAAAAAACTATACTCTCCGCTGTCAATAGTAATATAATTTGATATTTGATTTTCATTAATGTCTTCTATAAAAGCTGCTACATTTTCATTCCATTTTTTACTTATTTCCATTCTAGGAATATTTAAATTAGCACCATTTAAAAAACAAGCTTTTGCTCCATCTTTTAAGTCATCTTCAATCACATAAAAATTCATAGAGCCGTTTAAACCAATTATAATGCAATAATTCATATTTTGTTTTATTTCATATTTTAATGGATGGCCTTCTTTATTTAACCATAAATGCCATTCTTCACTAGAAGAAGATTTAAAATACAAATGATAATCTCCAAAATCTTTAATTTGTATATTATCTGAAGACTCAAAAGGATTTATTTCTTGAGCATAAAAAACACTATTATTTTCACCTAATTTAATATCAATAGTTATAGAACATAAGTTTATAATAAACATCTGAGCTGTTTTGGTTTGAATCTCTTGAGACCATATTGATAATTTTAATAATACTAATAATATTATAATTAAAATCTTTTTCATAAAAACTCTAAAAATTGTAAATACTACTATAATTATAAATCTTATAATCATAAATTTCCAACAAAAAAATATTTTTTTTATTTTTTTACATTTATTTAAAATAATAATATAATATGTTAAATCAAAATATAATCAAAGAAAGGAATTATTTTTGAAAATCAATCTGGATTTTGCTGAAGATATTATAAAATTAAGAGAAGCAAAAACAAAAACAAATATCAGTCTCAGCGGTAAAATATACACTGCAAGAGATGCTGCTCATAAAAGAATAAATGAAATTGAAAAATTAAACAAAAATATTCCGATTTCTTTAAAAAATTCCGTTATTTATTATATGGGACCTACACCTGCAAGACCCGGTTATCCTATTGGCAGCTGCGGTCCTACATCGAGTTACAGGATGGATGATTATCTTGAAACAACACTTAAGCTTGGTTTAGCCGCAACAATAGGAAAAGGAGAAAGAAAAAATTTTGTTAATGAATTAATAAAAAAATATCAATCTCCATATCTAATTACAATTGGAGGAGCTGGAGCATATCTTGCTAACTGTGTTATTTCTTCAAAAACAGTACTATTTGATGATTTAGGTGCCGAAGCTGTAAGAGAGCTTTATGTAAAAGATTTCCCTGTAATTGTTGCTATAGATATATGGAATAATTCTATTTTTAAGAGATAAAAAAAAATAGAAAATAAAATTTTTATCGAATTTTAAATTAATTATTTTTTATAAAAATGAAAAATCAGTTTTTTCTATTTCTGATAAAATTTAATATAATAGGTAATAATTGACGATGATATATAAAAAAAGATATTTAATACTTTTAATGCTGTTTTTTAGCGTTTATTTTGTAAATGCTCTTAATTTTAAAATTAAAACTAAAAAAGAAAAAGAACTTGAAATTAAAGCAATTTTTGATATGGGATTTTCCGTAAAAGGTATAGCCGACGGCTTAGGAATTGAAGATTATGAAACTACTTTTCTTAAACCGGCTTTTCATTTTCAGGATTTTGGAATTGGTTTTGTTTTTGATTTTCGTTTTAGGTTCTCTTTTGGACAGGCAATCTTTTTTACAACTGACTGGTATATAGAAGATGATTCTTTAAATACGTTTCTTTTATACCTTGATAAAATTGATTATATTAAATATGGAGATTTTAAATCTCCGGTTTTTTTAAATGTTGGAAAAAATCCACATACTTCTTTAGGAACAGGATTTTTAGTTAAAAATTTTCATAATCATGCATTTTTACCTGTTTCCAGAGAATGGGGAATTATGACAAAGTTTAACGGTAATTACTTAAATAAATTTAAAGCTAACAATTTCCCTATAGATGCAACATTAATAATATCAGATCTTTTAGATCCTGATTTATACATTTTAGATTGCGGAATAGATGTATTAAAATTTACCAGATTAAAAAATAATTTTAATTTACGTATTGGACAAATATTAGCAGCAGATATAAATACAACAGAATCAAATAGACTGAGCAGTTTAATTAAAGATGAAGATGTAATTACAAGCCATAGAAATCTTTCAACAACAGATTATAACCATTTCACTTCTCTTCCTTTCTTTTTATCAAATTATGCTGATTTTATATGGGAACATGATTTAGTAAAAGTTAATGGATTCGCTGAATTTACATCTTTGTTTGATATTGCTCAAAAATATTCAAGCTTTAATTATGGATTTGGTTTAAAACTTGGTGCTGAAGCATATTTTGTAAATCTACAAAAATCAGGTTATTTGGTTAGTGCAATATTTGGATTTATTGTAGAATCTCCTCATTTTGCTTTAGACTATTTTGGATCAAATTATGAAGTTGTTAGAACTAAGCAATATTTAAATTTATATACAGATCCTGACTATACTTTTTATATAATGACTGGTTTTGGTATTTATGCATTTGAGGAAAAAATAAAATTTAAAAGTATATTTACAATACCAATAGAAGCGCCTTTTTCTGCAAAAATCTCTTTATCATTTGTACTTCAAGATACTCTTGTTAAAGGATTATACACAGAGTTATACTATGAAACAGGTATAAATCGACTTTCAATTTATGGTTGGAGCACATGGACTGATGATTTTAGATTTTCTGCTAATTTTGGATACAAATTTTTTGGTGTAAAACTTGCAGTTTTAATAGGTGTTCAAAAACCTGCATGGGTTGAAGATAGTCTCTTAATACCTGATGATTACGGTAGAGAACTTCAAAAATTTGTTTCATTGGAGATTTCATTTGTTTTATAATTATAAAGTTTTTAAAAAAATTTTAATTATTCTTATTTTTTCAATAATTACACATTATACTGTTATCACTCAAACAAGACAACCGGATGATTTTTCTGCTTTAATTACAAAAATAACATCTCAAGATCAAACAAAACCATCACGTTCAGAAGGGGAAAATTTTGTTGAACTTAATGAACAAGATAAAATTAATTCCGGAACAACTATTCTAACAAGCGACACTCAAAATGTTGAAATAATTTTATACAAAAATACAACACCAACAGCAATAATTTTAATTAAGGAAAATACAGACTTAAAAATATCTTATAACTTTATTAATAACACTCAAGATCTTTTTATAAATTATGGCGCAATTAGAGTAGTAACCAATAATAATATCAATACTGTTATCAATTCAGAGACAGTTACTTCATCTTGCAAAGGAATAGATCTTGGATTTGTTTCAATAACAGATAAAATTGTTTCAAAAAAAAGCGGTTATATCATTGTATTTGGAGGAGAAGCTGTTATTACTTCAAAGCTTAACAGCGAAAATTCTGAAAATATAGAAGCTCTTTTTATATCTGAATTTGAAAATGATAAAATATCTTCTCCAAGAAAATTTATAAATGAAGAATTACAAGAATGGAAAGAAACATCATTATATCAAACAAGTGCTGTACCTCATAACGTAAATCTGGTATTAGAAAAATTAGAACTTACTCAAAAAGAAAAACAATCTTCTTCTTTAGATGAAAATAAAAAATTATTATTGTCTCATTTATTAACATTTGAAACCGGAGTAATTAGTTATAATAAAGATATTGGGCCTAAATTTGTATTTCGCCCTGAAATAACATCACAAAACGGTAAATTTCATTTTGGATTATATCTGCCTGTTAATATCATTCCAAATAAAATACTTACTGATAACAGATTTTTTAAAGTTAATAGGAATAACAACGAATGGTCTTTTGGCACTGATATTCAATATAATATATTAGCCAAATCTATTGATATAGTTGATGATATATTATTAAAAATAAATAGTATTAGTTATAATCATATTGAAGATAATTTTTTTATCAGCTTTGGAGATTTTTTCAATGTATCTGATTTTAATAATTACTCCCTCGTAGGATTTAACTCAAAAATATTTTATCCAATGCAAAGAAAATCATCTTTCGTAATTAATTTTAAAACAAAGCTGCTGGATGGATTAATATATGCTGAAGATGTTTTACCAAAAGGACTTTACGGTACAGATTTGGTTTTTAAAACTCCAAATAAAATTTTCAAGTCAGAATTTAGATTGTCCGCTTTTCTTGATTGTTATGATCTAATACCACGCTATATGGATGAATCTTTTTTCCCGGCTCAAATTAACACAACTTACAATTTACTTCTTTTTGACGTAACTTCCATTGGCTTCTCATTCTATCTATCAAATGGAGTCCTTTTACCGCTCTCTTATGATTATAATACTAAATCCTCTTCATTCACAAACCTAATGTTAAATAATCCATTTGCTATCTTAGCGTCATTAACTGCAAATGCCGGATTATCACTTAGAGCAAAAGATTTTAACCTGTCAAGTGAATTAATTCTAGAATCCGGGACAAATAAAGTTGGTTTATTTGATACATATTACATTGCAAATAGAGAAAATAGGACAAGTTTATTAAAAGAATGGATGGAATCAATGTCATCAAGAAGTATAAATGTGTCTGATTATAAATTTGGCTTTAGATTTATTGTTAAATACAACCTTCTAAAACATTTGGCATTACAGTCATCCTATCAAGTTACATTCCCCGGCTATTTTGATAAATTGTTTTTCAAAATAGAGCTTGATTCTCTTGATAAATGGAAAGTTAATTGTTCTTTTTATGCAGAATGGTTAATTTCTAGAATTGGTTTTACTTTTCAAAGTTTTGAATTTTTTCAGGAAAACAACATTCTTTATCTTGGATTCAAGATTTCTCCTTTTCCAGGTTTTGATATACATATCAATGGAGGAATGTATCCAGACTCTTTTAAATTCTTTTCTCCCTATAATAGTAATTTTCTATTAGACTGCTATATCCTATATAAACCATTATTTTCTTATCTAAAATTAAAGAATAAAAAGTTTACCCCCAGGACAAAAAAAGAAAAAAGTAATGATAAATCAGTTAGAGATATATTTGATAAGAATCAAGTTTCCCCATAATTAAATAAAAATGTAAAAAATCAGAAAAAAGGCAGTTTAACTATTTCTAACCAAAAATTTTAAATTCTATTAATGACATGTATAAATTGCTCAAAATCTGCAGGTTTTGTAATAAAACAATTTGCATGTAGAGCATATGACTTTAATATATTTTCATCAGCTTTTGATGTAGTAAAAATAATTACAGGTATTTTTAATAGAGTTGAATCTTTCTTTATCTTTTCAAGTACTTCCTGACCGCTATTCGGTAAATTTAAATCTAATAAGACCAAATCCGGTTTAGGGCTATCTTTATAGTCTCCATTCTTATATAAAAAATCCAATGCTTCCTGTCCATCTTTTACTGCATAATACTTTGAGGTATTTTACTTTCTTTCATGGTCTCCTGTATTAAACGAACATCTCCAGGATTATCTTCAACTAACAATATATCAACATGCCTGCTTGCTGCATTACCCATTGTTCAATTTTCTCCCAATTTTTAATAACTTCTTCCCAATTCCAATTCCTTCTTTTTCTTCTAATATAATAGATTTTAATTTATCTTCTGAAACAGGCTTGCTTAATAAAAAACCTTGAATTATATCACAATCTTCTTTTTTTAAATAATCCAATTGATTAATATTTTCTATCCCCTGACAAATAACTTCTAAATTTAAATTATGGCCAAAAGATATCAAAGTGAATACTATATTTGCATCTTTATTATGTTTTGTTATATTTCTAATATAATGTGTGCCTATTTTTATTTGAGCTACATTTAAGTCCTTTAACACATTAAAAGAAGAACACCCTTCACCAAAATTATCTAATGCAATTTTTATTCCTAATTTGTTGATTGCATTAATATTCTCTTTAATTTCTTCTAAATTTGCTAAAAATAGACTCTCTGATATTTCAATTTCTATTAATTCCTTAGAAATATTAAATTCTTTCAATAAATCTTCTATATTCTTAACTAATTCTATATCCATTAACTGTTTTAAGGACATATTTATTGAAATTGGTATTTCCAAATTTTCTTTTTTCAATTCACTTAATAATATTATTACATTCCGGATCACACAATATCCAATTGGGACAATTAAATTAGTTTCTTCTGCAATAGATATAAAATCTTCAGGTAATAAAATCTTTTTCCCTTTACATTTCCAGCGTATCAAAGCTTCAAATCCAATAATTTTTCCATTACGTAAATCCATTTTTGGCTGATAGCTCAAGAAAAACTCTTCATTATCTAAAGCCTTTCTTAAATCCTTTTCCAAAGAAACTAATTTTAAAATAGACTTATTCATATTATCAGTAAAATATTTATAATTATTTTTACCTCTTTTTTTTGCCTGATACATTGCTATGTCTGCGTGTTTTAACAGCATCTCAGTATTTTCACCATCATTTGGATATAATGCAATACCAATACTGACAGTTATATAGATTTCATGATTCTCTATATAATATGGTTGGTTTAATTCATTAATTATTCTTTTAGCAATCTTTGAAGAATCCTCAGGATTTTCTATTTCAATTAATGATATTACAAATTCATCACCTCCAAGTCTTGCAACAACATCTATAAATGTCTCAAGGTTATTGCTGGAATAATTAAAGTTTGATTTGCGTATACATTTTTTAAGACGTTTTGAAATATTAATTAACAATAAATCGCCTATTTTATGTCCCAATGAATCATTAATAATTTTAAAATCATCTATATCAAGAAAAAAAATTGCGCTAACCCTTTTATATCTTTTTGCTGAAGCAATAATTGCATTAAACCTTTCTAAAAAATATCTTCTATTTGGAAGCTTTGTCAAATAATCATAATATGCTAAAAATTTAATCTCTTCTTCAGTTTTTGCTCTTTCAATAGCATATAATATTACACGAGAGAGAAATTTACTTTGAATATTATTTTTAACTAAATAATCTTGAGCTCCAAACTTAACAGCTTGGATACCAATTTCTTCATCATCAATTCCTGTTAAAACAACAATTGGTATTTTTGATACTTTTTTACGAATTATTTTTAATGTTTCTAATCCATTCGAATCAGAAAGCATTAAATCCAACAATATAATATCAGGTTTTTTTGTTAAGGCATATTTAATACCATCATTAAGATTATTTTTACATACTAAATTATAAATTATTGTTTCTATTTCTGATAAAATTTCTTCAATTATTTTTACATCACCTGGATTATCTTCAATTATAAGAATATTTATTTTATTGGTAGAAATATTTCCCATTTTTTCCCCTAATATTATAAATAAATGTTATATTTTTTTATATTTATAGTCAATAAAGAGCAAATAACAAATAATATTTTTCAATTTTATTAAATTTTTTTTTAAATTCTATTTCAATTGTAAATTAATCAAAGTTTCTATTGTTTTTAAATTATAATTATCTTCTATAGATGAATTTATTTTTATATTATAAATATTTGGTTTGGTAAAATAATATTCATTTTGATTATAAACAGGGAATAGCTGATTAATCTCAACTAATATATTTTTAAGTTTCTTTATTTCATCAATTTGACTTTTATTTGAAACATTATAAATACAATCTTCTAATTTTTGCATAATTTTATCACTTGATACATTGTTATCATAAACATAAGGATAAAAGGACAATTCCTCTTTATTTAATAATTGATAATATGAAAATATCCCCGGATCAAAACTATAATAAAAAAAACTAATGTCATATTCAAATTTAATAAACATTTTTTCTAAAAACAAATACAGTGGAACAATTTCTAAATAAACATCAAATTTTAAATCCTCTAAAATTTCTTTTACTTTTTCTGCAATCCTTATTATTTCTTTTTCTCCTTCAACAGCAATTATGTTAAGAAAAATTGTCTCTCCGTCTTTATATTCTAGAATTCCGTCATGATTTACATCTTTAAATAAATCTTTATTATCAAATTTAAAATCATTGTTTTCATCTTTTACTGCCTTTTTTATTAAAAAAGATAAATATTTTCTAAATTCATTATCCTTCAAATATGATTTTGAATCCTCTTTAAAACAATTATAAGCAGTCAATACTTTATTTTTACTTAAATTAGTTTCAATAAATCTTATTTTTTCATTATTATTTTTTTTATAATGTTCTGATAATACATTATAATCATCCTGATTAATTGCAATGACATCTATATCATTATTTATAAAACCTAATATTTCATTTTTTTTATCATTATAAAACTTTATATTTATTTTTTTAGTATACGGCAGTTGAATATTTTTTTTATCTTTCTTAAAATAATATTGATTATTGATTAAAACAATATTGTCTTCATTTGTTTTTTCAAGTTTATAAGGACCTGAACCAATTAAATTATTTTCTACTTTTAATTCCCAATAATTTATAAAAGATTCAATATTTTCATATATTTCATTTGCAATATCTTTTGGAATTATTGGAAAATCAGAAAGAGCATAAAATAAATTACCATTTGGAATATCAGAAGAAATAATGAACTCCTTAGACGATATTACTTCAAAATTTAATTCTTTATTTAATAAAAAAAAACTTTTGTAAATCTCCGTATCTTTTAATACTGTATTTAATAATTTTAAAGAAGCAACAACATCTTCACTGTCCAATTTTACTCCATTGTTAAATTTAATATTATCTTTTAAAGTAAAATAATTATCAAGTCCATCACTGCTGATAGTAACTTTATTAATTAAGTTTTTTTCAGGTAATCCGGTTTTTGGATCCAAATAAAATATTGATGAATATAAAGATCTTTTAAAAAATAATTCACTTGGTGCAGTTGCTCTATATGGATTAAAAGTTTGAGGAAACTCTGAAAACGACAAATTAATTTCATTATCCGATGGCCTTTCTATATACTTTAAATAATCGATCTTAACTAAATCTTTATTTTTAATTTTTTGATAACCATTATTATTAATTCTGTTTCTACAATTTAAATTTATTATAAACAAAATTAAGATTAATATACTTAATTTAAATCTTATAAAATTATCCTGAGTTTTTTTCATTCTTATCTTTTTTCCTCTTGAATAAAATGACAGCCTAAACTTTTATTATTATGAATAGCAGCTTTTACAATAATTTGAGAACTTACTATTGAATTCCGTAGTTCTATAATACTTCTATCAAGTTTTGCTTCCTGATAAAAACGAAAGATCCTATGTGCAAAATAACTTAAATCAGCATTTGCTCTTTCAAGACCTTTAGAAGTTCTAATTATACCGGCATAATTCCACATTGTGGATCTAATTGCCTGTCTATCCTGATCCATTAAGATTGGATCAAATACTTCACTATATTTTGGAAATTTCCAGTCTGGAATATTTTGGAATCTAGATTCTTTTATTACATTATCTTTTTCATTAATTTTATCTAATATATTTAATGCAGTATTTTTACCCCAAAATAATCCTTCAAGAAGAGAAACAGAAGCTAATCTATTTGCGCCATGCAGACCGGTACAGCTTACTTCTCCAATAGCATAAAGATTATCAATAGAAGATCTTCCCTCTAAATCTACTTTAATACCGCCGCAAAAATAATGAGAAGCAGGAACAATTGGTATTGGTTCCTTTGTAATATCAATTCCACCAGATAAACAGGTATTATATATTTTTGAAAATCTTTCTTTAATTGGAATATCACCTATGTAATTATTTGCAAGATCCAGCAGCATATACTCTGATCCAGTTTTATACATTTCCTCATAAATAGCTCTAGCTGCAATATCTCTTGATGCCAGCTCTTTTTCCGAACTATATTTATACATAAACTCTTTTTTGTTTAGATTTAATAATTTAGCACCTTCTCCTCTTAATGACTCAGATATTAAAAATCTTTTTATATCTTTATGAAATAAAGATGTTGGATGAAATTGTATAAATTCTGCATTAATTATATCTGCTCCTGCTCTATAAGCCATACTTAAACCATCTCCGGTTGCTGATGAAGGATTAGTTGTGTATTGATAAAGGTCCCCTATTCCACCGGAAGCAATTATCACATTATGAGCAAATATTGTTTTTACAATTCCTTTTTTACTGTCTAAAACATACGCGCCCATTACTTCACGCTTTTTATAAAATTCTTGATTATCTTTTGAATGATGATTATTTGTTATTAAGTCAATAGCAACATGCGATGAAAAAACAGGGATTTTTAATTTTTTTGCATAATTGATTAATACTTCTTCAATTTTTTCACCTGTGTGATCTTCATAATGCAATATTCTTCTTATAGAATGTGCTGCTTCTTCTGTATAATCCAATTCCCCATTAGAATCTTTACTGAATTGAATACCAATTTTATCAACTAATAAATCAAAAACTAATTTTGGTGCTTCTTTTGAAAACACATTAACTGCTTCATTGTTATTATAATTTTTCCCTGCACTAAATATATCTTTTGATAATTTTTCCGGAAGATCATCCTGTTTCCATGAAACAATGCCGCCTTGTGCATAATGAGTATTTGATTCTTTTATTTCATCAGTTTTTGTTATTGCTAATATATTTAAACCTGCTTCTTTTAAATATATAGCAGCAGTTAATCCGGCAATTCCTGTGCCAATAATCAGCACATCATATATTTCACTCAATGAATACATCCTTTTTATTATTTTAATATTATGGATTTATTTAAAAAAATCAAGAGTTATTTACTAAAATAATTACTATTAAAAAAATATTTTCATAAATTAGATTTCTAATAGTATATTTCAAAGTAACTGTAATTTTAGATTAAAGAAAATGTTAATTAAAAATATTTTATTATAAAATAATTTTCTTAAAATGTAGAAAATAAACTCTTTTAATAGAATATTTGTTGCATTATTGAAATTATTTATATAATAATAATAAAAATATAATGTATTTATAAAAAAAAAATGAAAAAAGAATTCAAATCCGAAAAAAGCATCAACCATTACAAATCAATCATTGACATGATCCAGGCCGGTATAAATTTAATAGATAAAGACGGTAAAATAATATACGTTAATGATGCTTATTGTAAAATGCATAATTATTCAAAAGAAGAATTAATTGGAAAGTCATTAGAATTAGTTTTACCCAAACAAGGTCAAGTTGATGTTTTAAAAAGATATAAAAAAATTATTAATAAAGAAATAAATCAATCATATACTGTAGAAAGTGCAAATATAAAGCGGGACGGCAGTACTTTTCCTGTTCTTATTTCCTGGAATTATCTATTAAGAAACGGCAATTTAGATGGAATGGTTTCTGTTATTCAAGATCTATCAAAAATAAGAGCTGTTGAAGAAGCTCTTAAAGAAAGTGAAGAAAAATATAGATC
>CAZYID010000097.1:0-12671 GCA_964646595.1 uncultured Spirochaetales bacterium
TTAAATAAAAGATCCCATGGAGATAGAAATTTTTGTAATATTTGCAATATATCGTTTTCTTTTATTATATCTTTTTTAGAATTATTTTCATCAGAGTTTTTATATAATTTAGCAATACGCTTTTTTGTACCAAATTTGTACGGAAATGGTTTTCCTTTATAGTAATAATATAAAGAAAGAGGACCAAACCTTTTTACAAATTTAAATTTATTACTTGAAATGATACTGTTTATATTTAATGAACGGATATAGGTTTTATCATTAAATGTAGCTGTATCTTCTTCAGGGTCATTGGAGATCAAAACATATCCTTTATATAAAAGCTCTCCTTTTTTTATTAGAGTATTAATAGAATTACCATAATTACTTTCAATATGAATACAAGGAACTTCAGTATAAGCTGGAGTATAAGGAGTATAATTAAATCTATCTACATAAAAAACTTCATCTTTTTTTAATTTATTGTTTAAATACATTACAATCCTTTTATTAAATTTTCCATAATAATCAGCAGCGTCAATTCCATTTTCCGGGTTTTCTAACACTTTATTTAACCGTTCATTTATGCTTTCTTTCCAAGAGATATTTTCAGGCTGCAGTCTTAAAATTGATACTATTTCATCTTTTTCTTTAAGATCTTGTAAAACATTTTCTTGAACTATATATCTTGTGTTAAAAGGTCTATTCATTGTTTTTTTCCAAATACTAGAAGGGATTTGGGATAATATTAAAACACAAATTATAAGGCTAACCAGCCAGGAACCGATTAAAATAAATTGTTTTAATTCAAATTCAAATTTTTTAAATTTAAAATTAGAGAGAAAAGCATGACCGATAAAACGAAATATATTTATTATAAATAATTCTATAAATCCAAACCCTATTGATGAAATAATAATTATCGGTATTATTGCGCCCATAAGATATCTTGGTAATTTGTGAGGAACACTTGTTATATAGTAAATATATATTGATGTACAGATCATTAACGATATAATAATGATTCCATAATAGATAATTCCACCCAAAAAATTTTTTATATGTTTCATTGGCTCAAATATTTTTTTTAATATATTAATTATATTTAACGTTTTATTTTTTTCATTAACTATTATTTCAATGTTTTTTAAATTGTTTTTTTTATCTATTATTATTTTTCTTATTACCCACACAAAAGAAATTATTAATGGGGATATAAAAGATAGAATAAATCCTACTTGAATAAACAATCCGCCTTCGTACCATAAATTACGGGCATAATACAATGAATCATTGACTAATTGACTATTTACGGCAGTTCGAGCAGCAGTAAAAGGAAAAAAAGGATTTTTAAAAAGCCACCAGGTGAATATGAAAAAAGGCAGTACAGCAAAGATAAAACCGGCAAATGTTTTTGAAAGTTCTCCTAAAATTTGAAATGTTTTTCTTTTAAAAGGATTAAAATAAACAGCAATAATTAAAAATGGAGCAGCAAATATTAAAGGCATTGTTGTGAATCTAATCATACATGCAATACCTAAAAATAGTCCTCCCAAAAAAGAAGATAAAGAAAATCTGTCCGAATAAAGGAGACATAGAAATCCAGCGATAAGGAAAATAAAACTTGGATTTTCACTCATAAAAAAATGACCCCAGTAATTTAATAATGGAGTTCCAATCCAAAAAGCAGATGAAATAACGCCTCCGGTAATTCCTCCTAATTTAAATCCTATTAGAAAAAATAATATTGTTCCAATTGTCATTAAAACAGCTCTAAATTTATGTAATTCGATCCTATCTTCTGAAAACTGTAATGGAAAAGATAATATTACAGGCCAGTATACAAGCCTGCAGTCAAACTCATTATATAATTTTGGGATATCTTTATTTTTGAGAATATACTCTGTAAATATTTTATTCGGCGGTATAGTTCTAAAATATTTTCCCATTGAAATATAGGAGCATTCATCAAAGTATTGAGAAAGCCTTATTGGATAAAGCCATGCTTTATAGCTGTAGCTTATTACATTTATCAGGATAATAATAAAAATAATTAAATAAATAAATTTTAAAGAAAAATCAAAAAGTATATGCTTGTTGTAAAATTTAGATTTTTTAATTTTAGTTATAAAGAATTCAATAAATCTTTTTAATTTTATTTTGATCATAATATTTTATTTCTTGGTGATTTTTCAGAATAGTAAAAAAATATAACAAAAATAGCAAATAGAAATTTATAAATTTGATATAAATGTTATTAATAATGAAAAAAATAACACTTAAAGATTAAATTTTATAAGCCTGTAGGAATATCTAGAAAACAGGTTTCAATTTTAAATTTTTTTTCAATTACTTTTTGAATGGCTTTTATTCCAAAAATTTCTGTATAATAATGACCGGCAAATAATATATTAATTTTATTTTCTTTTGCAGAATGGAACAATGTATGATCTTGATCCCCTGTTATAAATAAATCTATATTTTTATTTACAGCTTCATTAAAACAGGATGATCCTCCTCCTGAAACAACAGCAATTTTTTTGATTTCTTTTTTTCCAAAAGATAAATATTTGATGCTTTTATCATCAATGGATATTTCTAAGTTATTTAATATTTCTTTTATAAAAATTGCTTTTTTTAAATTTGCCTGCCAGCCAATGAGATTTTTATGATATTGCCCAAACGGAGATATATCATAAGACGTTTTTAATATTTTTTTTAAAATCATTATATTATTTCCATAGTCAGCATGTAAATCAAGAGGAAGATGATATGCAATAACTCCTATATTATTTTCTAATAACAGTTTAATTCTTTGTTTAAAAATTCCGGTTATTGGAATTGGTGTTCCCCAGAAAAAACCATGATGAACGATTAAAAGAGTGCATTCATTTTTAACAGCTTTTTCAATTGAAGCAATTGATGCATCAACAGCAAATGCAATTTTTTTAATTTCTTTCCCGTCATTTTCAACCTGGATTCCGTTTAAACTGATGTCAGAAATAGTGTTTGGGTCTAATAGCTTTTTTAAAAATGATTGTATTTTATGAATATTCGTCATTTATTTAATTTTAGTTTATTTTGGATTTGAGAGAAAATTAATTTCTTTTTCAAAATATTTTTTTAAAGCCGCTTTATTTTTATCAAAAGTATAATATTTATTAATATTGTTTATTATTGATTTTTTTTGTTTTTCTGTAATTTTAAATAAAAAGTCAGTAAAATCTATCGCTTTATCAAGAAAATTAATATTTAATAAATGAATAAAAATTTCTAATAGAAAATCTGTCGAATCTCCAAATTTATTATTGTATTTATTATAAAATTTTTTTGCACTGTCAATTTGATTCATTGCAATAAAATTAGCGCATAAAAGAAAATAAAATTCTTTTGTTTTAAATTTAATAATACTTTCTTCACATATTGTTTCGCTAACATGATATTTTTCCATATGAAAAGCAATTTCAGCTTTTTGAAATGAAAGTATTTTTTCTGTTTCATAAGAATCTATATCAGGATCTTCCAAATATAGTTCCCATCCAATGTTATTGTAACGAATAGCTTCTTCAAATTCATTTAATTTTACTAAGCAATCTATTTTGTTTAATAGAGCTTCCATTTCTCCGCTTACTTCAAATAGTTTACCAAAGAAAAATGATGCGAGATTAATTTTATTTGATTCTTTTAATTTATATGAGAGTGCAAGGAATTTTTCTTTTGAGCTTAAATTATTAAATATTTTATGAGAAATGCCGCAGTCTAAAGCCATTTTTGAAAGGTTATATCTTTGTTCGTAATAATCAAAAGTTTTATCGATTTCTGAAAAATCCATCTTTTAAATTCTCCGCCTATCTTATTATAATCAAAAAGAAAAAAAATTCAAATTTTATTTTTTTTAAAAACTTTTTTCATATTTTTTTTACAACTCATTTATTTTTACGGATAATTATTTCTAAAAAATTAATATTTTAAAGAAAAATTAATATTTTTATTTTTTTGAGGGACAGAGTTTAATTTTAAACTATATTAATTATTGACTAAAATTAAAATATATGGTTTTATTTACATTCTTTAAGAACTATGTATTTTATGAGGTGGTTTTTTAATGATTTTTTACTGTAAAAATTGTAAAAAAGAATTTAACGTTGATGATAAAGAGTGTGAAGGGTATTATAATTGGAAATGCCCGGACTGTCTATTTATAGCAAATAAAAAGGACATGTCTTTAGGATTTGGAATAATCTGGAATTGTGATACCGGTACAGTTAAAAGAAGCAGTTATATTGATAAAAACAGTAAAAATTCTACAAGCACAGAAAATAAATGTTCCGGCTGCAAAAAAGTTTCTTAATTTAAAATCTAATTAATTATTTCTAAAAAATTTTCACAGAATACAACAAGTTCTTTATTTGTTTTAGGGTCTTTTGCTAAAAGAAACCATTTGTCATCTTTCCAGACAGGTGAAATTGGCAATATTGATAATGAAATTATTTCTCCACTTCTTTTACGATATTTTCCATTTATTATTTTTTTTTCAATAATTGCTTCTCTTATTCTTCCCTGGATTGATCTGTGCAGATATTGACCTTGATATCCATAGTTTTTAATTAATTGATCAAATGACTTGGAGCGAATTTCTGATTCTTCCAGAAATTCAAAAAAAATTCTTCTTAGAACGTCTGTGTCAACTAACGCTCTATGTACATCACCTTCAGGCATGATATTATAGCGTCTCATTATGCTTTCTAATTTATTTTTTTGTCCTGGAAAAATTTCTTTAGCTATTTTTAATGTATCAATTGCTTTCCATCTTTCAAACATTATTCCATTGCGGCCTAATTCAACAGATAAAAATCCCAAATCAAAAGAGGCGTTGTGAGCAACAAGCGTATAATCACCTATAAAATCAATTATTTTTTCACTGTATTTTTTATCAAAAACAGGAGAATCTTTTACCATTTCATCAGAAATATTATTTATATTAGTAGCTTCTTTTGGTATAGAACGATTAGGATTTATCATTGTTTCAATTGTATCAATGATTTCTCCTTTTGACGTTTTTATCATTGCTATTTCAATTATTTTATCTCCGGCTAATGGGTATAATCCAGTGGTTTCAACATCAAAAAAGATATAATTTTGTTTTGCTAATGATTGCGAAAAAAGTGAAAATAAACTCATAAGAATTCTTTTATAACAATATTTCATTAATATCAATTAATATTTTCATAAAAAAGAACAATTTTTATAGGGGTTTATATTTTAACAATAAAATAAATTTAAGATTAAAAAAATATAGACAACAATATATTGGTTTGTTATAATCGCCACGCAATCAAAACATTATGTATTTACGGAATTTTTATGAAAGAAAAAAATAGAAGATTCTTTTTTTTATTTTTATTTGTTTTAATTTTTTTAGTCTCTATTTATCTGAATATATCTGTTACCAAATCAAAAAATTTACCTTCTCCAGTTATTTTTGATTTGAAAGGAATATATTTTGATTTATCTTTAATTGATAATGTCAGCAAAGCTAATGAATTAAAAGAATATATAAATTCAGAGAATACAGCAAATTTTAGCAATGTCATTTTGCAAAAAAAGAATCCAATTGGACAGTTTTATTCTTTTTGCGGATATTTAAAAGCAAACCAAAAAAAATCAACAAAATATTTGGAAAATTTATTGTTAAGCACAGCAAATATAGATATTTATTTAAATGTACATGATAAAAAAATAAACTATCCTCTGGGATTTGCTGTTTTAATGTTAATAAAAGATTTTCCTGCTGAGTTAATTGGAACTCCTGACAGCAATTTTTATAAAGATATTGAAAATGTTTTATCTAGAGTTTATAATTCAAATCTTGCAAAGAAGAATGGAGAATATAAAAAAGAACTTATAGCATTGATTTCTGAAAAGAACACAAAATTATTTAAAGAAATATTTAAAGGAGATTTTGTTTTAAAACCGGTAAATGAGATGTCGTTAAATGAAAAAATTGAATATTCTACTGTTTTAAGTTCTTTAAATCCAGTTGAAAAAAAAGAAGTTATTATTAATTTTCTTAATGAAGAAAATGAAAGAATATTATTTAATACATTAAATTCAATCACAGAAGAAGATTCTATAGAGATAGCTGATGTTATTTTAAACTTGTTTTATACAAACAAATCAATAGAGATTACTAAATTATTAGTAGAAAAATATGCTTTGCTGTTAAATGAAGAATCATTGCTTCAAATTAGAAATTTCATGAAAGTTATAAAAGACTATCAAGTACTTATAACATGTTTAGAGCAGATAAAAAAATATGGAGATAATACATATTATGATTTTTTGAAAACATACCTTCTTCAAAGATTTCCTGATGAAGTAAATTTGTTGGCTATAGAAGCAATTGTTGAAACAACATATGAAACAAAACCGGATGATGTTTTAAACACATTGGTTTTTTTATTACGTAAAGGGAAAGAAATACTGGCAGAATATGCTATTAGACTTAATATTAAAAATAAACTTGGTATAAATTCGAACATAATTTTATCTCGTCTTCAGCAGCGTGAAAGTGAAAATATGGAAAAACTAGCACTTGAATATATAGAAGCATTTAATTTAAAATCCAGTAGTGATTTTTTAAAAGAATTAAGCACCAGTCAATATGAAGATGTACGAAAAAAAGCAGATGAATTAATTAAAAAAATGAATATATAATAAAAAATAAAAATTTTATCATCAAATGATCAATAACCACTGATAATTTTATAAATATTTTAGCAGAGCGGACAAAATTTTGTCTGCTATATAAACTTTATAAAAATTTCTTTAAGATTAAAATCAAATATTTTTATTTGATACACAAAAAACATAGGATAAAATAAATGTCAAGACAAACAATTGAGACGATTAAACAGGGCGACAAAATTACAATTAATTCTAATAATGAGTTGAAAGTACCGGAAAATCCAATTCTACTTTTTATAGAAGGTGACGGAATCGGGCCGGATATTTCTGCAGCAATGCTGGATGTTATAGATGCAGCAGTAGAAAAAGCGTATGATAAAAAAAGAGAAATTGCATGGACAGAAGTTTATTCAGGAGAAAAATCTTATAATAAAACAAAAGAATGGCTTCCAGAGCAAACTTTAAATGCTTTTAAAGAGTATTTAATTGGAATCAAAGGTCCTTTGACAACTCCTGTTGGCGGCGGTATAAGAAGTTTAAATGTAACATTAAGACAAAAGTTGTCATTATTTGCCTGTATTAGACCTGTTAGATATTTTAAAGGCGTTAGTTCTCCTATGAAGAAACCAGAATTAGTTGATATGATTGTTTTTAGAGAAAACACAGAAGATGTTTATGCAGGATATGAATGGAAATCAAATACAAGCGAAGCAAAAGATATTATAAATTATTTAAATGATAAACTTGGTTGTTCTATTTCAATTGATTCCGGAATTGGGATAAAACCAATATCTCCAAAAGCCAGCAAAGACATTACACGCAAAGCAATAAAATATGCTATAGCACATAATAAAAAAGTAGTAACCCTTGTTCATAAAGGAAATATAATGAAATTTACGGAAGGATCATTTAAAGAATGGGGTTATGAATTAGCAAAAGAAGAATTTGGAGATATAGTAATTTCAGAAGCAGAAATTTATGACAAGTATAATGGAAAGACACCAGATGGAAAAATAATGATAAATGACCGTATAGCAGATATGATGTTTCAACAAGTTTTACTTAGACCGTCTGAATATGATGTAATTATAACTCCAAATTTAAATGGAGATTATATAAGTGATGCGTTAGCAGCGCAGGTTGGTGGATTAGGTCTTGCACCGGGCGCAAATTTATCTGATACAATTGCTGTTTTTGAAGCAACTCACGGAACAGCTCCAAAGTATGCTGGTTTAGACAAGGTTAATCCCAGTTCTTTAATTTTATCAGGAGTTATGATGTTGGAACATCTTGGCTGGACAGAAGCAGGAAATTTAATAGTAAATGGTATGGAAAAAGCAATAATTTCTAAGAATGTAACATATGATCTTGCAAGAATGATGGATGGTGCAACAGAAGTTAAATGTTCTCAGTTTGCTAAAGAAATTATTAAAAATTTTTAATCAATATATTCTTTTATCTCAGACTCGTATTTATCAACAAACGATTTATCTGCTTCGCAAAGATCAAAGTTTTGTAATTCATTTAAAGAAGCAAATTTATACTCTTTGTGATGTTTTAGTTTAATTTGGTCTGGATCTCCGTCTATTAAAAAAAACATTACAATTAATACTTTATTATTATGATTTACTTCTGCGCCGCCTATTTCTTTAATTACTTCTATCTTAATTTCAAATTCTTCATTAAATTCCCTGACAAGCGCTTCATCATATTGTTCTTCTTCTTGTAACTTACCTCCGGGGAATTCCCATTTTAGAGGCATGTCTTTTTTTTCATCTCTTTGAGCAATAAGAACTTTTTTATTTTTTACAAAAAAACCTGCAGAGATTCTTTCAAAATCAGGGACCATAGGTTCTCCTTAATAAATTATTAAGAGTATATATTATATTTATAATATAAAATAGAATAAAATTCAAAATATTATGCATATATTTTATTAAAATTAAAAAATACTTTTAATTTATTAAGATTTATGCTCGAATATAAAATATAAAAAACATTTTAAAAATTATTATGAAAAGACCTCAAATTATTAAATTAAATAAAAATGAACCTTTATCATTAAAAAATGACGGAAAACTTTCTTTATTCTGGTTGGGAGCAGGTTCTGCCTTTTCTAAAAAACTATATCAAACAAATGTTCTGGTAATAAAAGGTGATACTCATGTTCTGATTGATTGCAGTTCAAGATGCCCAACAGCTTTCTGGGAATATGGGACACCAATATTTAATATTAAAAATTTTTTAATAACACATTCTCATTCTGATCATATAGGTGGTCTTGAAGAAGCTGCTTTATTAGGCCGTTATCTTTCAAAAGAAAAACTTAAAATGATAATAACAGAAGAATATGAGGAATTCCTTTGGAATTATTCATTAAAAGGAGGGTGTGCTTTTAATGAAATGGAAAATGGGAAATCATTAGAGTTTTCTGATTTTTTTGAATCATTTAGACCTGTAAAAATATTGGATGAACCACGGCCAATTTTAAATATTGATTTTGAAAATATAAATTTTAAATTATTCCGAACTGCTCATATCCCTGATAGCTCAAAGAGCTGGAAAGATTCTAATCTTTCTTACGGAGTTATTATAGATAATACGGTATTATTCACCTCTGACACAAAATATGATGAAGAAATAATTTTTGGATTATTGGAAGAATTTAAAGATATTAAATTTATATTTCATGATTGCCAATTTTTTTCTGGCGGTGTTCATGCTTCATATCAGGAATTATTAAATTTTCCAGAAGAAATAAGGAGCAAAATGTACTTAACTCATTATGGAGATAATTATAAAAATTTTAATGCAAAAAAGGATCTTTTTGGAGGATTAACAAAACAGGGACATTATTATAATTTTGAGTAGTTTTTAATGAAAGAATAATAAATATGTTTAATATCTGTTTTTTTTTAAAAAAAGTTTGACATATGAATGTTGGTTAATATATATATAAAGAAAGGAGTTTAATATGGCTTATACTTACAGAGTTGATTTTTTTATAAGAATTTTAAGATTAGCATTAGGTGCTTTTTTTATTATTTTAGGTATATGCGGGATATTCCCGGAATTTCATGAAAGTATTTTTGAGCTTCATGGATCATATTATTCATTAGAAATTATTTTTGGGATTGTTGAAATTTTTTGTGGATTTTTACTTGTTTTAGGGTTTTTTGTGTTTAGAGATGCGTCGCCGGTTTATTGGGGAGCTTTTATTGCTTTTATTGCCTGGGTAGCACGAATCGTTATTTCAATGTTTGTTTTTGGATTTAGTCCCTATATGTCAGTAGCAAGCTTGTTTCAATGGCTATTAACATTATCTGTACAATGTATTATAGGCGCAGGACTACTTGTTATTTTAAGGCGTCATGAATAAATTTGAATTTAATATTTTTATTAAAAAGCCTTAATAATTTAATATTATTTAAGGCTTTATTTTTTTATTTCAACTCTATGAATTTTCTTTTTACCGGATGTTAAAATTATTCCTTTTTCTGTTAAAAAATCTAAATTAATATTTGCCTCTTCGTCTGTTATTTTTTTATTATTAATCTTACAGCCTCCTTGGCGAATTAATCTTCTTACTTCTCCTTTTGAGGAAGCTATTTTACATTCAACAAATAAATCTAGAACACTAATTCCTTTTTTTAATCTGCTTTCTTGAATAGCTGTTGAAGGAATTAAAGAAATATCTCTTCCTTCACCGAATGCCGCTTTAGCCCCTTCTTTAGCTTTAATTGCTTCTTCTCCTCCATGAACTATTTTTGTCATTTCAAACGCAAGCACTTGTTTTGCTTCTCTTAACTCTTCACCTTGCAAATGTTCATATTGTTTTATTTCTGTAAGAGGTAAAAATGTATATAATTTTAAAAATTTTATTACATCATTATCTGTAACATTTACCCAGTATTGATAAAAATCATAACAGGAGGTTAATTCTGTAGAAAGAAAAACAGCGCCTTTTTCTGTTTTTCCCATTTTCTTTCCGTCGCTTGTTAATATTAAAGGAAAAGTTAAACATTCAACTTCAGTTGATTGTTCCATTCTTCTAATTAAATCAACACCCGAAACCATATTTGCCCATTGATCATCTCCGCCAATTTGTACAAGGCAATTATATCTTTTAAATAATTCAAGAAAGTCGAAAGATTGAAGTAAAATATAATTAAATTCTAAAAAAGATAATCCTGTTTTTAATTTATCTTTATAAGTTTCAAAAGTTAACATTCTATTAACGCTAAAATTTTTACCTATATCTCTTAAAAAATTTAAATAATTTATATTTCTTAACCATTCCGCATTATCTACAAAAAGACCTTTTTTCCCGTCAAGATTAATAAATTTTTCAAGTTGTTTTTTTATTTTAATTCCGTTTTGATCAATTTTATCTAATGTCAGCATTTTTCTTGATTCTGTTTTGCCTGTAGGATCTCCAATCATTGCTGTTCCTCCTCCGAGTAAAGCAATAGGGGTATGCCCCATTCTCTGTAAATGAGCTAATGCAATAATTGGTATTAAATGACCGAGGTGAAGACTTATATTTGTAGGATCAAACCCAGCATAAACAACAACATTTTTTTTATTAAATAAGTTTGACAGGTTTTCTTCATTTGTACATCTTTGAAAAAAACCGCGTTCTTTAAGTAAATCTAAACAGTTTGCCATTTAATAATACTCCAGTTTTTCGTCATTGCGATCCAGCATTTATTATTAAGTGCTGGAGAAGCAATCTACTAATTTAGTTATGTCCTATATGAGATTACTTCGTTGCTTTCGCGTCTCGTAAAGACATTCTGCTTAATTTATAAAACATTTATTAAGGTGTCAATCTATTTATTTTCTTTTAACATGCAAAAAAGTGAGCATTAATATTTTTGTAAAATAAATAAAAAATAAATATTAATTGGACAAAAGAAATAATTGAATTTAAAATTAATAATAAGTATTGATCTTCAGGAAATTATATATGAAAAAAAACAGTAAAGCTCCAATAATAATTCCAATTGCCAGCGGGAAAGGCGGAGTTGGAAAAACTATAATTGCTATAAATTTAAGTTACGCTTTAGCGCAGCTCGGTAAGCAGGTTGTATTAATAGACCTGGATTTTGGAGGAGCCAATATTCATACTTGTATTGGATATGAAAGTGCACCGGATGGCATTGGTAATTTTTTAAATTCTAAAGATGCAAAGTTAACTGATTACTTATTAACAACAGATTTAGAAAATCTTAAATTTATTTCTGGTGACGCAGAGATGGTAGGAATTGCTAATGTTTCTTTTATTCAAAAGAAAAAGCTTTTAAATCAAATTGCAGAATTAAAAACAGATTATGTTGTGCTGGATTTGGGTGCCGGATCAGCTTATAACACAATTGATTTATTCATGATTAGTTCTTTTGGAATAATTGTTGCAATGCCTGAGATAACTTCAATTTTAAATTCTTATGCATTTTTAAAAAATTCAATATTTAGGTTGTTGCATTTAGGATTAAAAAAACACAAATCTGTTAATAAAATTTTTAATAAGCATTTAGTTAAAGGCGGAGAGTCTGCGTGGAAGATTTCAGAGTTATTGGATAAAATATCTGATATTGATCCGGAAATACATGCGCAAGCAGTAGATCTTTTAGATTCTTTTAATCCAAAAATAGTAATTAATATGGCACTAAAGCCAAAAGATCTTGCAATGGGTGAGAAATTACGAAAAATATCTAATAATTATCTTGAAATAGATATGGAATATCTTGGATTTTTGTATAGAGATAAAATTATTGAAAAATCTGTTGCAAAAAGAAAGCCTTTAGCACTTTTAGATCAAAATGGACAGACTTTTCAAACAATAGTTAGAATGGCATATAAAATTTTAAATGCAAAAAAAATACCGTATTTCTTACTTGATATAGAAGATTATGATGAATCTTTGGAAATTTTATTAGAAGAAGCAACAGATGATTTTATTACAAGAATAGAAGGATACCAGGAACTTGCAGATGAAAATCTTA
>CAZYID010000098.1:0-12662 GCA_964646595.1 uncultured Spirochaetales bacterium
TGCCTCCTTCTGCTTTTGATCCTCGTATAAAATCTTTAAATTATTTAAATAATATCCTTGCTAAGATTGAAGCAAAACAGAGAGGTGTTTTGGAATGCGTAATGTTTAATAATGACGGATATGTTGTAGAATGTACCGGCGATAATATTTTTATTATTAGTGATGGTAAATTATTAACACCTGCGGCATATATCGGCGCTTTAGACGGCATTACAAAAGAAACGATTATTGAAATTTCTAAAACTTTAAATATTCCGGCTAGAGAAGCAATGCTTACAAAACATGATTTGTATAATGCTGATGAATGTTTTTTAACAGGAACAGGAGCAGAAGTTATTCCTGTAATTAAAATTGACGGCAGAATTATTGGAAATGGTAAACCAGGTAAGTTAACAAATCAATTATTTGACGGATTCAGGAAGGTTATAAATGAATAATTTAAAGTTTTATTTAGTTGATGTTTTTGCAGAAAAAAAATATGGTGGTAATCAATTAGCTGTTGTTAAAGATGCAGGAAAATTAACTAAAGAAGAAATGCAGGCTATTGCGTTTGAGTTTAATTTTTCAGAAACAACTTTTATTATTTCAGAAGACAATAATAATTATGAATATGATGTAAAAATATTCACACCAAAGCAGGAACTCCCGTTTGCCGGGCATCCAACACTTGGAACAGCTTTTGTTATTCAACAGGAAATATTAAAAAAAAAGACAGAAAAAATATTTTTAAAATTAAAAGCTGGTAAGATACCGGTAGAAATAAATTATATAAACGATAATCCGGACATTTTATGGATGAAACAGAATGAACCTGAATTTGGTGAAACATTTTCATCTGATATTTTTTCAAAAATACTTAATATTGATAAAAATGAGATTCATCCTGATTTTCCGATACAGGTAGTATCCACTGGTTTACCGGGTATAATTATACCATTAAAGAAATTGGACTCTGTAAAAAAATGTAAGGTAAAAAAAGAATTTTTTTTTGATTTTATTAAAAATAAAGAAGCTAAAGCAATATTTGTTTTTGCTCCGGAAACATATTCTAAAGAAAATGATATTAATGCAAGAATGTTTGCTGATTATTTTGGGATTCCTGAAGATCCTGCAACAGGCAGTGTTAATGGATGTTTGGCCGGTTATTTAGTAAAACATTCTTATTATAAAAAAGATAATATTGATATAAGAGTTGAACAGGGTTATGAGATAAACAGGCAGTCTCTACTATATATAAAAGCATATCTGGAAAAGGACAGGATCAATATTTTTGTTGGCGGTAAGATTATGAAGATTGGAGAAGGAACTCTTGAATAATTATAAATATTATATAAATTTTAATTTGTAATTTATTTATTTCTTTAAGCATCTCTTTAGGCATTTTACTTGACATTTTGAATATTACAGACTATATTTTTTAATCAAATATGGTATCATTTGTTTTTATATAAATCATATTTTTTTATTAATAAAACGTTTAAATTTTATATTATCTGGAGAACAAATTTTTGTTAAAAAATTATTTTATTTTTTTCTTATTATTTTTGAACTTTTTATTATTTTCAAATGAATTACCTCAGCCAAAAGATAATTTATTATATACAGAGTTTGTGTCGTATAAATATTCTCCATTTTTAAAAAAGCCGGGTATTTCAAGCGGAATAATTGCAATGGACGGTAAAGAGAAATTTATTTTTAAGCAATTAAAACCGGTAATATTTATTCTAAAAAAGATTGACGGCAGATTTACATTTCAGAGACAGAATACAAAGGAAGTAGCAGTTGATGGAGAAACTTATGATAATGATTTTATGATGCTGTTTGGGGATTCAAATAAGTTGGCTGAATCATTTAATATTGTAGAAAATAAAGTTAATACTAAAAGTATTTTTACCATTACTCCTAAAACAGAAAATAAAATTTTAAAAATGATAATAACTGCAAAAGGTGATGCTTTTGAAAAAATCGAAATGCTTTTTAATGATAATTCGAAGTTGATATATGAATTTCGTAATACAGTAACCGGAAAAAAGCCAGATGAAAAAATTTTTGAATAAAAGCTTTTTTATAAATTTAATTTTAATTATTATTTTTATAGTAATAATTATTATTTCTTCATTATTAATTAAAATTGATTCCAGTTTAAATTCATTACTTCCTGATGACAAACAATTTAAATTAAGTGTTGATTTAACAAAAAAATCAACAATTTCTGATAAAGTTATTATTTATATAGAGGTTGATGATCAGGATAAATTAGAAGTAGCAGTTAATAATATTGATCAGGTAATAAACCAATCTTTGCTTAAATTTAAAAACGCTGTACCGTCAACAGATGATATTTTAAAATTGTATGATTACATTCAGAAGAATTCTCTATTGCTTTATCCATATGAAAGTGAAAATAATCCTTTTACAGAATCTAGTATTATAGAAGGCTTGAATAATAAGTATAATTATTTAAGTTCTGTTCCCTTTATCAATCTTGACGAATCTTTTTTTTCTGATCCATTAATGTTTGCTTCAAAATTAATGAGTCAATTTGCTAATTTAAGTAATGGTGTTTATTCTCCAAGATATGGCGGAATTGTATCTGATGATAAAAAATCTTACATAAAAATTTTAAAAGCAAGTTTTTATACAGAAGATTATGAAAAAGTAAAATTATTAAAAGAATTGGATCTGGATGTTATACAAGAAGCAAAGGATAATCAATTTAATGCTTTTTTATTTTGTTCGCATTTTTATTTTTTAGACAGTAAAACTAAAATAAAAAAAGATATTGCATTAATTTTTATTTTTACAACTATTTTAGTTTTAATAATTTTTTATTTCTTCTTTAAAAAAATATCATTAATTATTTATAGTATCATGCCTTTGTTAGGTGGATTTGCAGTTACATTTTTTATTATATCAATAATAAAACCTAAGTTCGGAGGTATTGCTTTTGCATTCGGCGCAACAACAATTGGTATATCTTTTGATTATATTATTCATTATTTAACAAAAAGAAATTTTTATTCTAATTTGTCTGAAGTAAGAAAAAAAATAAATCTGTCACTACTGCTGGGATTTATTACAACTCTTTTTGCTTTTATATTTTTAATGTTTTCAAAAATAGAATCATTAAAAGAAATTTCTTTTTTTGGGATAGTCTCAGTTTCCTGTGTTTTTTTAATAAGTTATTTTTTACTACAGCCTCTGATTCCCCCCCAAAAAATCACTAATATCAAGGTTTTAAAAATACCTTTTATTAATAATAAATATATTTTTTATTTATGGCTTTTAACATTCATTGCTTTAATTTTATTTATTCCATTAATAAAATTTGAAGATAATGTTATGAATCTTGATATGAATCATAAAGAACTTGATAACAGGAAAAATATTATTATGAGTAAATTTAAAGAATCAAATGATAATATTTTTTTAGCATTTACTGATGTAAACAGAGATAAGATTTTAGCAAAAAGTTTAAAAGCAAATCAACTTGTACAAAACGAATCAAAAGAGTTAAATTTTATTACACCGGCATTACTTTCGCCTCCTGATAAAATAATTGAATATAGAAAAGAATTTATTAAAAATAATTTTGATAAAGATATTTTTATTAAACATTTAAAGAATAGTAATTTTACTCCTGATGCTTTTAATATATGGATTGATAAAATTGATAATATTGATAACTTAATGATGTCAGAAATTTCTAATTTTTTTAAAAATCAATTTGATTCAATGTTTGTAAAATTTAAAGAAAAAGAATATTTATTAATTCATATTTATAAAAGAGAAATAAGTAATGAAATTAAAGATATTTTATTAAAAAATAATATTGATTTTAATATTATAGATATTATTGAGGATTCTAAAAAAGGATTAATAGTTTTTGAACAAAAAGCACTTTTACTGTTATCGTTATCTCTTTTATTGATTTATATAATTGTTTCTTTAGCATTAAAAAATTTTATTTATGGTTTTACTTCTATCCTGCCTGGAATAACCGGATTGTTAACCTGTATTTTTGTTTCTTATTTTACTAATAATGGATTTAATTTAATGCATTTTGTTTCCTCTGTGCTATTAATTGGGATAGGTGTTGACTATGGAATTTTTATTACTGCCGGAGTAAAAAATAATTTTAATAAAACAGAAATGGATTTAACTTTTCAGTCAATATTAATATGTGCTTTAACTACGATCAGTGGTTTTGGTGTTTTAATATTAAGTTCAAATTTTTCTGTTTTTAGTATTGGTTCATCAATGTTTACCGGAATCTTAAGTGCATTATTAACATCATTTTATGGATTACCTTTTATACTAAATAAATTAACTAAATATAATTTTAACAATAATAAAGAGAATAATAATTAACAATATGAAAAAAAATAAAATATTGATTCTTAGACTGATTTTAGCTTTAATTTTCTGGATTATAATATTTTTCCCGTGTTTATTTATTCCTAGAAGATTGCAGTATAAAATTTTTTGGCCGATTTTTACAAAATTTTTTTTATTTGCAGCTAAAGTTAAAGTTAATTATATAGGCAATTATAATGTAAAAAAATCAAAAAATATTATTTATGCTGTAAACCATAGAAGTTTTACTGATTCGTTTATTATAGCAAGTTTATTAAGAACTCCATTTACAATTATTTTTATAAGCTGGATGGCAAAAAATAAAGTGTTTAAATTTTTAACTGATAAAATGGGATTAATCAGTATGCATAAAACTGATTTAATTGAACAGAAAAAAAGTTTAGATGAAATTTTTAAGATATTGAATAAAGATTACTCTATGATCTATTTTCCGGAAGGCGGATTCTTTTTTAATAAACCGATTGCTAAATTAAAAAAAGGTATTGTTAAAATCGCAAAAGAATCTCAATGTTATGTTGTTCCGCTTGTTATTTTCGGAACAGGAAAGCATCATGATTTTTTATATGATAATAAATGTAATTGGAAGAAAATTTATGTTGACTCCGGCACTCCAATGAAATATAGTGATTTTCAGGATAACGAAAAATTTTTAATAGAATTATCAAACGCAATGCAGAAATTGTATATAAAACTAGAAGATAATTTTAATTAAAAAAATATGAAATTATGAGTAGCATATGATTATTGCATTAATTATTATTTGTATTTGCGGGTTATTATTATTAATAACAGTTTATTCTATTAGTTATTATAAAAATGTTTCTTTTAATTTAAAAGGAGCTGATTATAATTATAAACCAAAAACAGCTGTTTTTGTACCATGCAAGAATGATTTTAAAACATTAAAAGATAATTTAAAATCACTTTTAAAACAAAATTATACCGGTGAATATAAAGTAATATTTATTATTGAAGACAAAAATGATCCTGCATATAAAACAGTAAATGATATTGCAAATAATAATCCTAAAACAGAGATTATTATAGCCGGTACAGCTTTAAAGACCGGTCAAAAAAATTACAATATATTAAAAGCAATAGAAAAACTGGATAATGAAAAAAGAAATGATTATGAAGTATATGCTTTTTTTGATGCTGATCATGAAGCCCCGATAAACTGGCTTGAAGAATTAATTATAACTTTAACATTTGATGATACTAAAATTTCAACATTTCATTCAGTTAAAGAACCTAAAGGATTATTTCCTCTTGGGAACATTTTATATTCTATGTTACATAATTATATTTATGGAGTAAACACTTTTTCAAATCAGGCATGGGGCGGATCATTAGCAATGAAAAAGGAAACATATGAAAAATATAAAATTGAAGATATTTGGAAGTCATCAATATCTCATGACTGCCCGATAAATGGAGCTGGAGCAAAAGTATTATTTAATCCTCGATGTACTCCAAATGAAACGCATTATTCATATAGTCTTAAATCATTTTTAAAATGGGCAACCAGGCAGTTTACAAACTGGAAGTATTATTCTCTTAATTTCTGGTGTTTATCTTTTTTTAGTATTCTTGGTAATTTATTAATAATAGTAGGATTTGTTTTTCTTTTGTTATTAAGTTTATTTTTAAACATTAGTAATGATGTATTTAAAGTGCTTGGTATTTATATTATTTCAAGTTATTTTGTCTTATCGCTTTTCATTTCTTTTAAGATGAAAAATTTTTTATTATGGACTTTATTTCATATGACAATGATTCCATTATTTTTAGCTGTCTTATGTTTAGGATTTTTATTAAGCATTAATAAAAAAAATATTCATTGGGCAGGGAAAAAATATTCTATTGGAGAAAAAGGCGTAGTACTGGATATACAGAATAATATAAAAAATTAAACTGTTTTTTTTTTCTTTAATATTAATAACGTAGTAAAATAAATTGAAGCAACGATTGAAATAATAATAACAATAATCATAAAGATATTTCTTAATTCGATTAGATTTATTTTTTCTTTTGATAAAAGATCTCCCAGTAAAACAAAGATAACTGTTTGGGGAATACAACCGACAACTGAAATGAAAAAATAAACAAAAAAATTTATTTTTGTTAATCCGTAAGCAATATTTTGAATACTGTATGGAATTGCAAACACTAACCTGAAAAACAAAACACTCCAGGCTTTATATTTTTCAGTATATTTTTCAATCCTTAATACTATTTTATTATTACCAAATTTTTTTATAAAAATATCCTGAAAAAGATATCTTACAGCAATAAATGAGAAAGTAAAACCTAAGATAGTACCAATCCAACCAAGCAAAAGGCCATAATATAATCCATATAAATAACCGCTTAAAAAAACAAAAAAAACATTTGGGATCCCCATTAAATTTAAAGAAATAAATAATAGAATAATAATTAAGGGCCCAAAAAAAGATAGATTTAAAATAAACATTTTAACTTGAAGAACATTTTGATAAGTAAAATATTTATTTAACTTAAAATAATAAAATAGAACAATTGAAACAATTATTAATAATAAAAAAATTATTCTCTGTATATTTTTATTCATTTATATCCTTTTTAAAATTTTATTTTTGGCATATTATTATACTTTGACTGAAAGAATTTTTTTTCTCCTGATGAGTAGTTGTTATTAATTTAATATTTTTGAATGAATTTAATGATAATAATTTCTCCCAGTTATCAATTGATAAAAGAGGAGAAATTGGAAGCCGAATTTCCGGATCTTCAAATTTCCACCAGCCGTCCATTAATCCAAATGTTAAGTTAACAAAATCCTGTAATTTAGTAACTTCATTTAAAATGAAAATACCGTTATTTTTTAATAAAGTATATATGTTTTTTAAAGAATTATTAATTGAATTTGTTGAATGAATTGCATTTGATGCAAATATTGCATGAAATGATCCAAGTTCAAATCCCTGATGCTCTGGTAAGTTTTCTATATCAAGTTTTTTAAATATAGTAAAAGGATATTTAGCCGAGTAAAGCTTTTTAGCTTTTTTAATAAAAACATTAGATATGTCTGTAAAATAGAATTCTATATTATCAGAAAGATTTAAAATCTTCTTCATGAAAAATAGGCTTGTTCCAGCTGTTCCTGAACCGATTTCTAAAATTTTAATTTTTTCTTTTGATTTTAATTTATAAAATTGTATTAAACTTTTTAATAATAGAGCAATTGTTTCATTAAAATAATCTGCTAATATATTATTTGTAAATATATCTTTAACTAAATCAATAGAAAATAAGGGAAATAAAATTTCATTTGCAGTCTTTTTACCGCAAAATATATCAAGATAATTGTTAATTGAAATTTCAAGTAAATTAAAGTGAGGTTTCATATCAGCATATTTATTGATTAATTTTTCTTTAAAAGAACCTAAATCATTTAATGCATTTAATAATTCATTAGATTCTATTTTATCTTTTGTAATAATCATTTGATCTTTAATTTCAATAATTTTTTCTTTTTTTAATATAAGAAGTAAAACATCAAATAATTTATTATATTTATCAATTAAATTAATTTTTTCTTTAAGTTTTTTGATGCTAATTTGCTTTCCTGTTTTATTAAAACATCCTAGTTCTTGAAAAAAGTTTAATAATAAAAGCCTTCCAAATGTTTCTACCTGGCTGAAATTTTCGCCTGCTTTTATAATTTTTTGTTCATTTATATTAATATAGTCTTTATTTTGTTCATTTAAATAATCTATTAAATTTTTATCCATTATTCACCACATTTTAAAAATTTCTATAATTTAACCTTAAATTTTTATTTGGTCAATAAATTTGAATTATTAAAAAATTTTTAAACATTATTTATTTTTTAACTGATTTAAGAATGAATTATGAATAAAGTTGCATGGATTATAAAAATAAGTTTATATTATTTAATAATTATGATCCCATTTAATATTCTTTAATTTAATATTTGAACTTTCTAAAGAGTTAAAAACTTTATGAGATAATTTATCTGTAATTCCTTTTTTAAAAATATTTAGTGAAAGTTTTACTGTTGTTATATTTTTATCATAATTTTTTTCAATATCAAAAAATTGAATTCTAATTTTAAATTTTTTAAAAATATCGATTATTTTTGAAATATTTATATTGTTGTCCGTTGAAATGGTCAATATTCTATATGTATCTTTTCTAATAAATCTTTCGAGCTTTTGAAGCAGAATTAATGATAATACTGATAGAATTGTAGTTGATACAGCAAGAATATAATTTCCGGCTCCTACTGCCATTCCAATTGCTGCAACAACCCATAAACATGCTGCTGTTGTTAATCCTCTTACTGTAAATCCTTCTCTTATAATTGTGCCTGCTCCTAAAAAACCGATACCTGTTACAATTTGAGCAGCAATTCTTGCTGGATCACTGTTTACTATTCCATTATTTTTAGCATAGATTGCAATTTGTTCTGACATTATCATAAATAGCGCAGCTCCAATACAAACAAGTAAATGTGTACGTAATCCGGCAGCTCTGCCATGAATATCTCTTTCAAAACCAATTATACCGCCAAGAACTCCGGCAATAAAAATACGTAATAATAGATTTAAATAATTATCCATAAAAAAAGAAATCATAAAAAAGACCTCTATATAAATAAATATTGTAATATAAAAAAATTATATAATATTTTTCTTGATAATGTTAGATTATTTTTTAAAAATAAATATAGTGGAAAAAATTATAAAATGTGGAAACTTTCCCCTATATTGTATTTATTTTATAAGAGAATTTTTTTATACAATGTCCCCTCTCTTAATTTTAAGAGAGGGGAGGATATAAATAATGCATTTATAAATTTGCTACTCGTATGGGGTGAGTTGTTATTTATTTAAGGATCAAAAAATGCAAAATAAAAAAAATTGGGAAGAATCAATAAATGTAAGAATTTATGATTTGGATTTAACAGAAAAATTGTCATTTATTTCAATCTGTAATTATCTTCAAGAATCAGCAACTAAACATGCTGATAGTTTGAATATGTCATCATGGCATTTAACAGAATTAAATATTACATGGATATTGTATAGAATACAGATAAAGATGAATGGATATCCGGGATTTAATAAAAAAGTAACAATTGATACATGGCCTGCTGTGATAAGAGATCCTTATGATTTTCGTGCATTCAGGATTTATAATGAAGATAATAAAGAAATAGGAAGCGCATTGTATAATTGGTTATTGATTGATCTTGATACAAGAAAACCTGTTCGTATTCCTGAATTTTTATATGAATGTCATGATACAGAAAGAGAGCTTCCTTTTTCAACGAAGTTTAAAAGATTAAAAAAATTAGATAAAGTTGATAATAAAAAAGAGTTTAATGTTTTATATAATGATATTGATATAAATAAACATACTAATAATGTGAGTTATATTAATTGGGTATTAGAATCTATTCCATTTGATGTAAGAAATAATTATCAGATTAGTGAATTTGAAATAGAATTTAGAGCAGAAACTTTTTATAATGAAAAAGTTATATCAGAATCAGAAGAAATTAAAAATACTAATAGTATAATTTTTAATAATCAATTATTGAATAAGGATAATAATATTATTGCTCTTGCAAAAACTCAGGTTAGAATTGAATAGGGAGATGAAAATTCTACTTAAGTAGTATATAAATTTTTAATTTTTAATAAAAATCATACTTTAGAGCAATTGTTTTTTTAATCTAAACGATATATTATTAAACTAAGCATTCAAAAAGAAGTAATTTTAATTTATATTCTATTTTAAAAAAACTAGATTTTTTTTCCCCAATTATAATATTTTAGGAAAATTATGAATGTAATTAAACTGTTTACAATTATACTTTTTTTCCTATGCTTTGCCTCTGGATTTGCTTCATTTTATTTATTTATTATATTGTATTTTAAATATAGGCTTAATGAATTAAAAAGTTATTTATACTTTTTGTCAACAGTTACTTATATTATAATCATTATGACTATAAATTTTTACTATAAGTCTCTTTTCTTTTTGAAGAGCAATATAATATATGATTTTTTTTTCTTTAATTCACTTTTAATTGGCGCCTGCATGTACATCTATACTCTCCCTCGTTTTATTTATAGTCTTATTAAAAAATATATAATAAAAAAAAAAATTTATTATTTATTGCTTTTATACCAATTCTTTTTTATCTGTTTTTAAATATAATAAAAATAAGTACTAAATCTATGATAAACACAACAAAGATTTCTTTATATTTTGCAGAGTCAATTTTAATTTTATATACAATCCATATCTTTTGTTATTTATTATTTAATTATAAAAAGATAAGAGGTCATTTTATTAAAAGAATTTTAAAGATAATTATTATTTTTATTATATTATATTATCCTTTAGAATTAGTTGACTCATATTATGATTTTTTTTATTTCATATTTAAATATCTACCAGATGGATTTTCTTTTACTCTTCCTCATTATTTTTTTTGGAATATAATTTCATTGACTATGTTTAAAAAATATTTGTTTTTGTAGGAAATGTTAACCAATAATATTTTTTTTTTGACTTTTTATTTAAAATGAATTATTAATTATAATTGTATAAAAATATTTTATAATTTAAAAAAATGTTAATTGTAACACTATTTACAATATTTTATCTATTTCTTTGTTTTGCCTCCGGTTTTACTTCTGTATTTGTATGCATAATACTATATTCTAAATACAAATTAGAAGAGATAAAGAACTATCTATATTTTCTATTAACTATCACTTTCCTTGTAGTCATTATTACTACAAATTTTTATTATAAATCAATTTTTTCTCTTTATAGTAATCTAATATATGATTTTTTTTTCTTTAATTCACTATTACTTGGAATCTGTTTATATATATATACTCTTCCGGTATTTATCTACAGTCTTACTAAAAAATATTTAATTAAAAAGAAAATATTATTAGCAATTTCTATTATTCCTGTACTTCTTTATATAATTTTAAGTGTATTAAAATTAACTGTTAATATTGAGATAAACACAATTAAGTTTTCCTTATATTTTGCTGAAGTTTTTTTAATTATAATGATTTTTCATTTATTTTGTTATATTTTATATTATTTAAAAGAGATTAAAAATCCATTAAGAAAAAGAGGTTTAATACTAATATTATTATTTATATTATTATATTCTCCATTTGCAGTGTTAGATTCTTTTTATGACAAATTTTACAACTTAATTTTTAGACATCTTCCAGATGGATTCTCTTTTGCAGCGCCATATTATTTTTTATGGAATATAGTTACATTATTATTAACAGGAAGATATTTTTTAAAAACAAGTTTTAATAAAGATAAAGCAATATCAAAAGAGATTATTAAAAAGTATAAGATCACGAATAGAGAAAAAGAAATCATATCTTTTGTTATGAAAGGGTATTCAAATCAAGAGATAAGCGATAAAGCTTTTATTTCAATGACTACTGTAAAAAAACATATTTATAATCTATTTTTAAAAACCGGAGTTAAAAATAGAATCGAATTAATTAATATTTTAAAAAGTTTTTAGTAATTTTAAAAAAGTTTAAAAAATTCTACTTTAGTAGTACATGAATTTAACTTTTTTAATTAAAAATTATACTTTTGAGTAATTGTATTTTTTGTATCTTTGTTATATATTTTCATTGAATAAAACATTTTTTTAATTGGAGAAATTTATATGAAAAAAAATTATATTTTTTTATTATTTATTTTTTTATTATTTATTACATGTTCCCCGGAAGTTATGCTTGATCTTAGAGATTACAAAGGAGATATGGATGACATTTTTAATGACAGCAGTGGAAAATTGGATGTGAATTTTTCTGGAACAAGTACAATTAGATTAGAATTGTCTATAGACACATGGGATGGAGACAGAGATATAATTTTTACAGGTGGTTCTTATTTAACTGAAGCTAACTACTATTTTTGTGCAGATCTTGATGAGGATGTGGATTTTAATGTTGTATTATGGAAGAATATAATTGATTCTTCAGGAATAGAAGATTTGGATGATATTGATCTTGATGATTATGATTCAATTAAATTAAAGCTTGAGCTTGAAGGTCATTTAAATAGTTATGAAGGTAAAGGAAGTGGTGATTATAAGATGAAATGCAGGGTAGAGTTAGATACAGGAGAAATAAAAAATGGAGAGATTAAAGGAGATTGGGAATTAGTTGGGAAGTAATAATTTTTTCTAAACAAGATATCTGTAATTTTAAATT
>CAZYID010000099.1:0-12611 GCA_964646595.1 uncultured Spirochaetales bacterium
GAATTAGTTGGGAAGTAATAATTTTTTCTAAACAAGATATCTGTAATTTTAAATTATTAATTTATAATATCTATAAAAAAGTTATTAATATATAGATTATAAGGAGTTCATATATGAAAAAATGGACTCTTATTTTAAAATTAATATTTATTATCAGTTTAATACAATCCCAGGAAACATATCATTTCGTTGATAAAGATGGTAAATCTTTTGTGAGATATGAATTTATTTATCAAGCAGTAAAAAAAATTTATCCGGAAAGTATTCCTGAAAAAATCGTTATTGAGTATATTGACGGGTATCATTCAAAATTTAATATAGTTAGGGCAGTCATTTATCTCTCTGTAAATCATTTGAAACAAGCTGAAAGAATGATTGCACATGAGTTCTCTCATATATGTCTTGGAAGATATACTAACTCAGTCAATGTTATG
The DNA here is from genome assembly GCA_964646595.1 of uncultured Spirochaetales bacterium. Taxonomy (GTDB): domain Bacteria; phylum Spirochaetota; class GWE2-31-10; order GWE2-31-10; family JAFGQB01; genus CAZYID01. The sequence goes on from CAZYID010000099.1 coordinate 435, forward strand.
GATCAATTTAGATTTTTTGATGAAAGATTTGCCAATATTGTGGGTTATCGTGTTATTAATGATATTGGAGGATATAAAAAACAATCATTAATTACAGCTTTTACAAAAGTTGAAAAGGAAGAATTTCATTAAAGTAATCAAATAAATGTTAGAGATAAAAAGACGTAAACATTAATATATATAAAAAAATGGTAAATAACTACCAATATTTAATAAAAAGTATTTACTTTTTATTAAAATAATCCTATATTAAATAATAAATAGAGAAGTACTTAAAATTATATTTTTAAAATATTTGTATTCATGGAATATTTATGAAAATACCTGATAAACCACCAGAAATTTTACAAATATTAAAAGATAAGCGAATAAATGAACCAGAAAAATTAATAAAATTATTAACTAATGCAAAACCTACGGATTATAAGGGTAGATATCTACATTGGGATAAATTAAAATATTTACCTTTACCAGAAAATATTGATAACCATGAACTCTGGTGGACACAATTAAAATTTGCACGTAATAATAATTATAAGACTCTTCCAATAGTAGGTATGGATGGAAAAAAATTTAGATATGTTGTAATTGATAATTTTGAAAAAAATTTACATTTTTTGGATCAATATGCTTCAGGAAATATAGCATTGAGTGAACCAATTTTAAATTCACATTTAAAAAATACATATTTGATTAGTTCATTATATGAAGAATCCATAACTTCTAGTCAATTGGAAGGAGCTTCTACAACAAGAGAAGTAGCAAAAAAAATGCTCAGAGAAGGGAGAAAACCTAAAGATAAAAGTGAAAAAATGATTCTTAATAATTTTAGGGCGATGCAGTTTGTTAGAGAAATAAAAAATGAATTACTAACACCAGAAATGATTAAGGAATTGCATAAGATATTAACAGATATGACTTTAGATGATCCTAATAAGAGCGGTGTCTTTAGAGGTAAAAATGATAATATTCATGTCATAGTAGATAATGATCAAATCGTATTTACTCCTCCAGACTATAAACAAATAGAAAAACGGATTGATGAATTATGTGATTTTGCTAATTCAGATAACTTTACTGCATATTTTATTCATCCAGTAATAAAATCTATTATTTTACATTTTTATCTTTCTTTTATTCATCCTTTTACAGATGGAAATGGAAGAACAGCAAGAGCATTATTTTATTGGTCAATGTTAAAAAATGGATATTGGTTAACAGAATTTATTTCAATTTCAAGGATATTAAAAAATGCTCCTTCTAAATATGGATTATCTTTTCTCTATACAGAAACAGATGATAATGATTTATCTTATTTTATTGACTATCAATTAGAGGTAATTAAAAAATCAATTGAAGATTTAATTATATATATAAAAAAGAAAATGAATGATGTTGAATCTGTTACTAAACTGATCACAACAACTAAAGTCACTAATTCACTGAATCTTAGACAACTTTCAATTCTTAAGCATGCAATGAAAAGACCAGGTTATATTTATTCAATTAATGAGCATAAAAATACTCATGATATTGCTTATGATACAGCAAGAAAAGATTTACTAGATTTATCCGATAAATATGAGTTGTTAATAAAAGTTAAAGAAGGTAAAGCATTTATTTTTATTTCACCTTCTAATATAGAAGAACGGATAAAACAATTGCAATAAAAGAAACAAGCTAATCTATAATTTTAAAAGTTTCTTTTTTTAAAAAATAATGTTATAAAAACGCAAATTTAATCTTATGATAAAAATCTATGAAAATAATAGTCTGCATTAAACAGGTTCCAAATACAGAAGAAGTAAGAATCGACCCGGTAAAAAATACACTTATTAGAAGTGGTGTTGAAAGTATCATTAATCCTCTGGATTTAAATGCAATAGAAGAAGCTGTTAGAATAAAAGAAAAGCTTGGCGGGAAAGTTATAGCCTTAACAATGGGACCTCCACAGGCAGAAGAAGCAATAAAAGAAGCAATAGCAAGAGGTGCTGATGAAGGTTATTTATTAAGTGATAAAAAATTTAGCGGAGCAGACACTCTTGCTACATCATATACAATATCTGGCGCAATAAAGCATCTTGGAGGCGCTGATTTAATTATTTGCGGTAAGCAGGCAGTTGACGGGGACACAGCTCAAGTGGGTCCGGGAATTGCAGAGTTTTTAAATGTTCCGCATACTGCATATGTATCAGAAATTAAAGAAATAAACAGCAGATTCATTGAAGTAGAGTCAATGAATGATAATGGTTATTCTATAATTAATAGTTCATTACCTGCTTTAATTACTGTTGTTAAATCAATAAATATACCGAGGCTGACTAATTTACTGCAATGGGTTAATGCAAGAAAAAGAAAAATTTCAATAATTGATAGTAATATATTAAATCTTGATCAATCAAATATTGGACTTAAAGGTTCACCTACAAGAGTTAAAAAAATAAAGACTGTTAATTATTCAAAAAAAATAAAAATGATTGATGGTGATCTGAAAGATATATCAAAAAAATTATATAAAATTATTCTAGATAATAAAAATGATTTTTCTAAAGAAAATATAATTAAATATAAATTAAGTGATATTAAAAATATTCAATCCTCAAGAAAGATTTTAGTTATTGGCGAATTATTTAAAGGTAAAATAAAAAGAATTACTTATGAACTTACCGGTGTTGCAAAAAAGCTTGCATTTGAAAGAAACGCATATACTCAGGTTGTTTTATTAGGGGATAATTTTGACGGAATCTTAAAAGAAAATAAATTACCTGATGCGCATAGTTTATATTTAATAGAAGATCTTAAACTAAAATTATTTAATGTTGAGGTTTATGCAAATATATTAAAAGATTTTATTAAAAAAGAAAATCCGGAAATTATTTTAGGAGGAGCAACAGGTATTGGACGTTCATTATTACCAAAACTTGCTGTTAAACTTAAAACAGGATTAACCGCAGATTGTACAGAATTGGATATTGATAAAGAAACAGGTAATTTATTACAGATTAGACCGGCTTATGGAGGCAATATTCTTGCAACTATTATTTGTCCGGATAAAAGACCTCAGATGGCAACAGTAAGACCTCATGTAATGCCTTTTTATGATATAAGTGAAAGAGATAATCCGGAGATATTTAAAATTATTCCGGAAAAAAATATAATGAATTCTCAGATAGAAATAAAAGAAGTTATTTATGAAGATAAAAGAAATATAGATATTGCAAATCAATCTTTGATAATTTCCGGAGGCAAGGGTATTGGAGGAAAAGAAGGTTTTGCTCTCTTAAGTAAACTTGCTGAGTCTGCAGGCGGAGCTGTTGGTGCCAGTAGATCTGCAGTAGAAGCAGGATGGATACCATATTCTCAACAGATTGGACAAACCGGCAGAACTGTTCAGCCCAGGATTTATATTGCATGCGGTATTTCCGGAGCAATTCAGCATATGGTTGGAATGCAGTCATCAGATATTATAATCGCAATTAATAAAGATCAGCATGCTCCTATTTTTAGAATTTCTGATTATGGAATAACAGCGGATTATAAACAGATTGTACAGGAATTAATAAAAACATTTGATGAAAACATTTAAGGAACAAAATTGAATAATAATTACTTGAAATCAAAATATATAGATTTTTCAAAAGTAAATTGTCCGGTAATTGAAAAAAAAGAAATAATTTTTGAAAGTTATTCTGAGTATTTAAAAGACGAATCAAAACTTCAAGGCAATATTCCGGAAAAAATATTTTTCCCAAGAACAACTCAGGAAACTGCATTTGCAGTAAGACAGGCATCAATAAATAAAAAAAGAATAAACGTGTCCGGTTCAAGAACAGGTATTGTTGGAGGCGCAGTACCAATTGAAGCAGAGTACTTAATATCATTGGAGAATTTATTATTAAAACCAAAAGTTTACCTGGGTACTAATAAAGAAAACTGGATAGTAAAAGTTGGAGCCGGTAATAAATTAGAGGAACTTCAGAAATTTTTCAGAAAAAGAGAATATAAAACAGATAAAAGTTTTCCGGATAATTTATATTTTCCGGTTGATCCTACGGAAAATACAGCCAGTATTGGAGGTATGGTTGCAGCAAACGCAAGCGGTGCCAGGACATTTTATTATGGAGCAACAAGAGACTGGGTATTAAGTTTGAAAGTTGTTTTATCTGATGGTTCTATATTGGATATTAAGCGTGGTGAATATTTTTTAAATAATAATTCTTTTTTTATTGATTTAAACAATGAAAAAGTAAAAATAGATTTACCGGAAATAAATATACCTAAAACAAAACATGTTGCAGGATATTATGTAAAAGAAAATATGGATTTAATTGATATGTTTATTGGAGGAGAGGGAACTTTAGGCATAATAACAGAGATTGAACTAAAACTAGAATCTTTAAGCGATCAGTGTCTTTATCTTTCAATATTTTTTAATAATAATAATTATTTAGAATTTGTTAAAGAAATAAAAAAATCAAAAACAATTAAACCATTATCAATTGAGTTTTTAAATGAAAAGTCAATTAAACTTTTAATTGAATATAAATCAGAGCAGGGTGAGGCAAGCGGTGTTCCTGATTTTCCTGAAAATATAATGAGCATAATTTATCTTGAAATAGAATTTGAAAATGAAATAGAGTTCGATAATATTTATAAAGAATTATCTCTTATTTTTAAAAAGTTGAATATTCCGGTTGAATCAACCTGGGCCGGATTTAGCAAGAATGATCTGGATAATATGAAAAAATTCCGACATGCTTTACCTGAAAGAATTAATATGATCATTGCTCAGAAAAAAAAAGATTTTCCTGAAATAACTAAAGTCGGTACTGATATGGCTGTACCTGATGAATCTCTTGAAGAAATTATTGATTACTATATTCAGTCATTAGATATTGCCGGATTAGAATATTATATTTTTGGTCATATCGGTAACGGACATCTTCATGTAAATATTATTCCGGATAATATTAATGATTTAAAAAAAGCAAAAAAATTATATAAGGATTTTGCAAAAAAAGCAGTTTTATTAAAAGGAAGTGTTGCTGCAGAGCATGGTATTGGCAGATTAAAAAAAGATTTTTTAAATATTCAGTTTACAGAAAAAGAAATTACTGCAATGAAAAATATAAAAAACAAGTTTGATCCTGAAAGACTTTTAAATCCGGGAGTGTTGTGGTAATTATGATTGATAAAAAAGAGTTCAAAGGTGAAATAACAATTATTATTTCAAATATATTTTTTGCTGTTTCTGCATTATTTGTTAAAATTGTACCTGATATGTTTGATGGTTTTTTTATTTCATTTTTTCGTTTTGTAATAGGGATTTTATTATGTGTATTTTTTTTAATAATCAATAAAACTTATTTTAAGGTATATGGGAAATTATTCTGGACTTTACGCGGATTATTGGGTGCAGGAGCAATGACATTGTATTTTATTTCAATACAAATTACAAGCAGCGGCAGAGCAACACTTGTAACTAATATTTTTCCTATTTTTGTTGTTATATTTGCATTTTTGTTTTTTAAAGAAAAAATATATTTAAGTAATATTATAAGTATTTTACTGTGTATTATAGGTTTAATTTTTGTTTTTTATGATGGAAGTAAATATCCAATCTTTGGAGATTTATTGGCATTATCAGCAGCGATATTGGCAGGACTTTCAGTTATTTTTATTAAAAAATTAAGAGCTGATAACAATTCAATTATAGTATATTTACCTGTCTGTATATTTGGATTATTATTAACCTCTTTTTCTGCAAAACAGGTTATTCATTTAAACATGCAATTAGTTTTATTATTAATTTTTATTGGTATTGCTGCTTTCCTGGCTCAAGTTTTTATGACATATGGATTTAAATATGTTTCTTCTACAAAAGGCAGCATTATTACTTTTTCAAAAATACCAATGACAATTGGATTAAGCCTTTTTATTGGAGAAGAGTTTAAATTAAAATTTATTATTGGAACTGTTTTAATTATTGCCGGTTTAATTATTAATCGTAAATGATTGAATTAGTTCGCTATAATAAAAAAGTCTGAAATTTTTTCTTTTAATTTATCAATTCCTATATTTTTTAAAGCAGAAATATATATATCATGATCTTTGATTTTTATTATGCAGTCTGTTTTTACATTTTCCAGTAAATCAATTTTATTAAATACTCTTATACATTGAATATCATTTGCTTTAATATCGTTTATTATATTATCAACACTTTTAATATTATTCAATAAATTCGGTGAAGAAGCATCTATAACATGAATAATTAATTTAGAATTAATAATTTCCTGCAGTGTGGATTTAAATGATGCAACTAAATTATGAGGGAGTTTATTTATAAAACCAATTGTGTCGCTTAATAATATTGTAAGATTATCATTTATATATACTTTACGGATTGTTGAATCTAATGTGGAAAACAACATGTTTTCTGTAAAAACTTCGGATTTAGATAATCGGTTAAAAAGTGTTGATTTTCCTGCATTTGTATATCCAATAATTGATACTATATTTTCTCCGGTTCTTTTTTTTCTTCTATTCTGCATCTGTACATCAACTTTTTTTAATTTATCCTTAACTTTTTTAATTTGATTTTGAACCATACGTCTGTCTAATTCTATCTGTTTTTCTCCTTCACCGCCTCTTAATCCAATACCGCCTTCTACTCTTGAAAAGTGGTCCCATCTGTTTCTAAGTCTGGGCATCATATATTCCAGACATGCTAACTGAACCTGTAGTTTTGCTTCATTAGTTTTTGCGTGTTTATTAAATATATTTAAAATAAGTTCTGTTCTTCCAAAGATAGTTACATCAAGGTATTTTTCTAAATTTCTTTCTTGAACTCCTGTTAGTTCAACATCAAATAATACAGCATCAATATGATTTTCCCGGACATAATCTTTGATCTCTTGAAGTTTTCCTTTACCTATGTAGTAACTTGGATCAATATTTTTTCTGTTTTGTATAATTGAATTTTTAATGGATATACCAAGGGTTTTAGCAAGAAATTTCAGTTCTTCAAGTGAATTTTGAGATTCATTAAAATTGTTATTAAAGAGATTAATGCCTACAACAACAGCATTATTAATATGATTGAATGAAAAATTTTCATGCATATATAATTATTCTATTATCAGTTTATTAGGTAATTCATTTGTATCATCTTTTTTTATTGGAAAAAATTTTCCAAGAGTATTACCGCAGTCTGTTATAGCTTTGCATAAAGCATCAGCACTTTGATTTTTTCTTATACCTTTTGAAATTTCTTCTGCATATTTATCTAAGGTTTTTTGTTTAATTTTTTCGTATATTCCTTTATCAGCAAGAATATAAACTCTTTTTTCTAACAATGAAATTAAAAATAAGACTCCTGTTTCATCTCTTGTTTTATAAAGTCCGTATTCAAAGAATGAAGTTAATGCTTTTTCTCTTACTTCGTATTCTATCTGGTTATTTGTTAAAAATATTCTTTTTAAAAATTTAATTTTTGATACCAATATTTTAAATAAAACAAATAGAACAATTGTTAAAGGGATAAAAATCATAATACCATACATAAGTAAATATCTAAACTCTGCTTTTAATTGGAAAGGGAGATTAATTAAATTATTAATAATAGAGTCAGGAGATTTTTTAAGAATGTTTAAAAGAGTCCATAACATTTCCGGAATAAAATAAAGAATTATCAGCGAAAAAAATAAGCTTAATAATACAGCGCCGAAAATTTCACTTTCTTTATATTTTTCACTTTGATTAACTATCATAACAGCGATTTCGCCGGAGGTTTTTTTTTCAACTTCTATGATAGTATTTTCTATTTGTTTTTTTTCAGTTTCTTTAAAAAATATCTTCGAATTTAATTTTTTCATAATTACCAACTCCCTGATGATCCACCGCCGCCAAAGCTTCCGCCTCCGCCGCTGAAACTGCTTCCTCCACTGCTGGAGAAACCACCGCTGCTGCCGCTTGAAAAATATCCACCGCTTGATCCGCCTCTAGAATTTCCAGCGGTAAAGAGTAAAGTTAAAATAGCTCCAACAACAGAGCCTAAAATAGATAATATAATAATACTAAATACACCAAGAGCCATACCGCCAATAAACCCCAAAATTAAGAATATTATTATACCAAAGATTCCTCCTGCAAATCCTCTAATTTTAAGAGGAAAAATTTTGCTAAAGCCAAACCAAAACATTGTTATAATTACAATTATTGAAATTGGGAAATTTTTTTGTTTGGACGGATTAGTAGATGGCAATTTATCAGCAGTAAACTCTCCTTTTGCTGAGCCAATTAAAGCATTTACTGTTTCAGTAAATCCTTTGTCCATATCACCATTTTGAAAATGAGGAGCTGTAATATGATCAATTATTCTACCGGCTAAAAGATCAGTTATAACACCTTCCAGTCCATATCCTACTTCGATCCTCATTTTTCTGTCATTTTTTGAAACTAAAAAAATTGCTCCATTGTCTTTATTTTTTTGTCCGATTTTCCATGTTTCAGCTACTTTTATGCTAAATTCTTCTAATGATTCTTCTTCAAGAGAGGATATTGTTAAGATTACAATTTGAGTTGAGTCGCTGTCTTCAAATGCTTTTAATTTTGTTTCCAGTTCGCTTTCTACTGAAGAGGAAATCATATCAGCATAATCATTGACATATCCTTTTAAAACCGGGACATCTAAAGAATTTACGAAATATATAGAAAAAAACAATAGAGTAATTATTAAAATTTTTTTATCCATTAAAATGTTACCTTTGGAGCAGTGTCAGCGCCTTCCTGTGATTTAAAGCTTTCTTTTGGTTTATATTTAAAAAATATCATATTAGTGAAGTTGTAAGGGAATTGTCTTATAGAAGAATTGAATATTTTTATTTTTTCATTATACCTGACTCTTGCAACATTAATCCTGTTTTCTGTTCCTTCAAGCTGATTTTGTAAATCCAGGAAATTTTGATTTGCTTTAAGATCAGGATAATTTTCTACAACCAGTAATAGTCTTGATAATGAGCTGCTCATTGAGCCTTGAGCATTCTGGTATGCTTCAAATGCTTTTGGATCTTCCAGCATTTCAGGTGTAACCTGAATGCTTCCAACTTTTGATCTGGCATCTACAACAGCCTGTAATGTTTCTTTTTCATGAGATGCATATCCTTTTACTGTTGCTACAAGATTTGGTATCAGATCAAATCTTCTTTGATATGCAGTTTCAACATTTCCCCATGCCTCTTTTACATTTTCATCATTCGTTATTATTGTATTATAACCACAACTGGTTAGAGATCCTAATATGATAATTAGGAGTAATATTTTTAGTAGTTTATTCAATTTAAAGCTCCTTACATATTTAGTAATTAAATAATATTTAAATCATTCTTAATAATTATAATAAAAAAAAATGTTTTAGGTAACAATTTTTTTGTAAAAAAAAATATAATATTAATGTTTTTTAGTAAATAATTTGACTATCTATTTGAATAAGTTATAGAATATTAATAATGCTGTAAATTCAAGGAAGAAACTTTGAGCAAATCAAAAATTTCAAGTAAGATGAAATTTAATAGTAGTTTTTTTAAATTAGGGATAATAATTATTTTATTATTTTTCCCATTATTATTTTATAGCAAGAATACAGAAGAACTTGTAATACTGCATACAAATGATACTCATGGTCATCCTTTGAAATTTGATAAAATTCCTGCTACAGATATTGGGGGACTTCCTGCAAGGACAACTCTGGTTAGTGAAATTACAAGCGAATATGAAAATGTTTTGATATTAGATGCAGGGGATATTAATACCGGAAGGGCCGAATCCAATTTTTTTGATGCTGAACCGGATATTATGGGATATAATTTTATTGGTTATGATGCTATGGTATTAGGTAATCATGAATTTGACCATAGCTATGATATTTTACAAAGCCAGATGAGTTTAGCAAAGTTTCCATTTATTTCCGCAAATGTTAAAACTGCTGATGGGAAAAGTATATGTGAACCATATATTATTAAGAAATTTAAAGGATTTAAAGTTGCAATATTTGGACTGACTTTAAAAGAAACAGATGTAATCGGAAATCCAAAGTATGTGAAAAACTTTATTTTTGAAGATGAAATTGAAGTTGCAAAAAAGCTTGTTCCGGAATTAAAGAAAAAAGCAGATATTGTAATAGCTTTAGTACATATGGGAATAAATGAAAATACTGAAGAAGGTTCATTGAGACTTGCAAAATATGTGGACGGCATTGATTTAATTATAGACGGACATTCACATACTGTATTAAAAGAACCATTATATATAAATAATACTCCAATTGTTCAGGCCGGGCAATGGGGAATGTATCTCGGTAAAGCAGTATTATCAATTGAGAAAAAAAAGGTTGTTAATCTAAAATGGGAGCTAATTCCAATCAATTTAAAAGAAGAAGTAAAAATGGCAGATGGGAGCAGTAAATTAAAATTTGTCGGAGGCAGGGAAATAAAAGAATATGAAGAATTACTGGATCTTTTACAACCATATGAAGAACAAGTAAATCAAATGTTGGATAAAGTTATTGGCGAAGCAGAAGGTGATTTTTTACAAGGAAAAGTTAGAAAAGAAGAGGCTGAGATTGGAAATCTTGTTACTGATGCTGTGAAATGGTATACAAAAAATTTAAGAGTTGATTTTGCAATTTTTAATGGCGGAAGTATCAGGACTGATCTTCCAAAAGGGGAAATATCAAAAAAAATAATATATGAAGTTTTACCTTTTGATAATACTTTAATTGTTTTAACAATGAAAGGCTCTGATATACAAGCGCTTTTTGATTTTATAGCAACAATAGCTCAAACAAAAGGCGGTTTCCCTCAGGTTTCAGAAGGTTTGACATTTACAATTAATTATAAAAAAGGGAAATGTGAGGAAATTTTAATAAATGGAAAACCGATTAGTGCAAATAAATTTTATAAAATTGCAACAAATTCATATTTAGCTGACGGAGGGGATGATTATAAAGTTTTTATAAAAGCAATTGATAAATATGATACATCAGTGTTTACAAGGGATGCTTTAATAGATTATATTATTTTTCTTGGGGGTAAAATTAAGCCGGAGAAAAAGGGAAGGATTAAGATAATAGGAAAGAAAACATCATCTATTAACATTTTGTTTTCTTTTACGAAAAAAGAAAAGATATTATTATATTCCTAAAAAAATTTTATATAATATTTTTTAGCCTGGTATGACAGGTGTCTCGGCTGTCGTACCTTTTAGATATGGAAATTTATTTAAAAAGATAAAATTTGGATTTCATCATAATTATATTAATTATAAAATCTTTTAAAAAATGTATAACTTCACTATAAAGTTTTGATTTTCAAAAAAAAGGAAAATTCTATTGATAAGTAAAAAGAATATCAGGGAAAATCTAAAAATTAAAATAGCAAAATATCCGTCTGAAAAAGGAATTTATGAATTTCATATATCTCGTAAATGCAGAGAAAAATATGATTTTAATGATGATCTTTTTTCCTTAAATGGAGATGTAATATTTGCTAATTTTCAAAATGCAAGAAAATTTACTAATAAATTCATTAAAAAGCAGAAACCGGAATATTTAAAGAAAAATAAAATTAGAGGAAGTGAAATTACTGCTATTGGATTAATGGATGAGATTTATCATTATATTATAAATTTATATAAGGAAGAAATAGATAGTAAAATAATATCCAAAGCATATAAGAATATTGGGAAAAAAATTAATTCGAGTGAAATTAATAATACTTTTAAATTATTTTTAACTGATTTTCCAAATAATTCTATATATAATAAAAAAGCAACTATTAATGAATATTTAAAAAAACAAACACAGGGTATATCTAATTCTGAAATTGTATTAGAAGAAATAATTTTATTATGGCTCTCTAATATTAATCCGGGTTATAAACCTTATAAAGAGTTATTTGATGATAATAAACTAAAAAAAGACTCTGAGTATCAAGAAATAATAAATGAACTTAAAAATTTTTTAAAAAACAATCCTAAATTTAAAAAATCTAATAATCATTTAATTGAAACATTAAACTCTCCAATGCTTTATTCCCCAAATTCTATAAAAGGTCAGCTGGAGTTTATATTAAATCACTGGGGTAAGTTTTTAGATAATTTTTTGTATAGGATACTAAG
>CAZYID010000100.1:0-12571 GCA_964646595.1 uncultured Spirochaetales bacterium
CTTAATTTTTCCCATCTAAAATTAATTCATGATTTTTTAATAATGACGAATTATCGTTTATAATTATATCGCTTTTTGATTTAACTTCAGGATAAGCCTGTTCTATAAAAAATCTTGCAACTTCTTTTTTTCTTTCAGATTTAGAAGCATCGCGAAGCATCAAATAACCTATAATTACTTTTGTTGCCATTTCTACTAATCTTCTTGAATGAAATTCTTGAAAATCAGAATCCTCTTTCTGCTTAATGTATGTTATTGCCTTTTCTAAAAATATTGACATTTCTTTTAATTTTTTATGAAGGTCACCAACATTAGAAAAATCATACTCTTCCTCATATTCATGAATTCTCTCCAAAGCAGTTCCATTAATTACTCCGCCTATTGCAGCTACTATCTGCAGCTGAGTTGTGCCTTCATAAATATTTGTAATACGAACATCTCTATAATGTCTTTCTGCATTAAATTCTTTCATAAATCCGGTTCCGCCATGTATCTGTATTCCATCATAAGCAACTTCATTGCCTATCTCTGTTGAATAAGCTTTTACTAAAGGAGTAAACAATGCTGCATAATTTGAATATCTTTTAAATTCACTTCTTAACTCTTTTGCTTTTTCTTCATCGTGTTGTGAAATATGGTCTAAACCATCTCTAATATCAACAATTTTTGCAGTTTCATATAATAAAGTTCGCGCTGATTCAATCTTTAATTTCATGTTTGACAGCATTTCATAAACAGGGATCATACCTCTTATTGCTTTTTTAAACTGAACTCTTTCTTCTGCGTATTTTTTTGCTTCATGATATGCTGCTTCTGCTATACCTAATGCTTGAGCAGCAATTGCAAGTCTTGCGCCATTCATTAATGACATAACATATCTAATAAGCCCCATTTTTCTCTTTCCAACTAAAATTGCCGGAGCATTATTAAACTGAAGTTCACAAGTAGGAGAACTGTGAATCCCTAATTTATTTTCAATTCGACGAATTATCATCTTATCATCTCTTTTGTATAAAAACATTGATAAACCGCGCCCGTCTTTTGTGCCTTCTTCACTTCTTGCAAGAACCAGAGAAATATCACCGCAACCATTTGTGATAAACCTTTTAACGCCGTTTAAATACCATTTTCCGTCTTCATCCTGAAAAGCTTTTAACTGAACAGCCTGCAAGTCACTGCCTGCATCCGGTTCTGTTAATGCCATAGAGCCGGTAACTTCTCCGGAACAAAACATAGGTAAAAATTTTTGTTTTATATCTTCTTCCGAGAATTTATTAATAGTTTCTGCTATATCCTGGAGTCCAAAAATATTCATCAATCCTGCTTCTGCTCTAGAAACCATTTCAATAGCAATAGAATAAATTATTACCGGACAATTTAAACCGCCATATTTTCGCGGCAAAGTGAATCCCATTAAATCTGCCTTTTTTAAAGCATCAAGAGCTATTTGAGTTCCTTTAGCATAAGTAACTTTCCCATTTTCATAATGGGCTCCTTCTTCATCCGATTCAGCCGCTAATGGTTCAATAATATTCCCTGCAATATCACCTGCAATATCAAGGATTCTATCATAGCTATCCATAGCATCCGCTATGCTTTTGGGTGCATAATCAAATTTATCTTTATCAGAAAAATTACTTTCTTTTAAATTAATTACCCATTCAAGGTCTATATTTTTAAAATGAAATTGAATATCATCATTATCTTTATAGAAATTTGGCATTTATTATCTCCTAAAATATGTTATTATTTCTTTTGTGATTTATACACTTCAATAAACTTTGGCAGCACTTCATTGAGATCTCCAACAATCCCATAATTAGCAATCTGTAAAATTGGAGCATTCGGATCATGATTAATTGCAATAATTCTACTTGACTCATTCATTCCGGCCATATGCTGTATCTGTCCGGAAATGCCAACAGCAATATATAATTTTGGTCTAACAGTTGTGCCGGTTTGCCCTACCTGGTGATCCTTGCTTATAAATCCTGCATCTACAGCAGCACGTGATCCTCCAACTTCAGCGCCTAATACATGAGCTAAATCATGTATCATTTTAAAATTATCTTTTGATCCAACTCCCATGCCGCCAGAAACAATAATATTTGCCCCTTTTAAATTAACACTTTTTTCCTGTTGGAATTTCTTAATTATTTCTGTTGCTAACAATTCGTTTGTAATTTTTGGTTTATATTCTACAATTTCTCCCTGCCTGTTATTATCTTGTTTATTCATCTTCATAACACCCTCTCTAACAGTTGCCATCTGAGGTCTATGATCAGGGCTTACAATAGTTGCAATAATATTCCCGCCAAAAGCAGGCCTGATTTGATATAAAATATCTTTATACTCTTTAGCTTTTGTTGAATAATCTCCAATCTGCAAATCAGTACAGTCAGCTGTTAATCCAACTCTTAATTCACTTGTAATTCTAGGAGCAACATCTCTTCCTGTAGTAGTTGCACCATACAAAACTACCTGGGGCTGATATTCTTTTACTAATTCAACTACAACTTTTGCATATGGTAAAGTAGTATAATCTTTTAAATTTTTATCTTCTGCACAATATATTTTATCTGCACCATAGGCTATAAGCGTTTTATTTAAATTTTTTACATTATCACCTAATAATACTGCACCAACTTTTACACTTAATTTATTTGCTAAAGCTGTTGCTTTTCCTAACAACTCCAGGCTAACTTCAGCTATTTTTCCATTGTTTTGTTCTATATATACCCATACTTCGTTTGTCTTCATTCTCTTCCCCCCTATCCTATTATATGTTCATGCATTAGTTCTTTAATCAAACTTTCTAAGCCTGTTTTAGAATTTTCAATGTTTTTAAATTCTTGCGCTGCCAGAACAACACTTTCTATCTGTTTTACTTTAGTTGGAGATCCGGATAAACCACACTGCACTTCAGCAGCACCAATATCTTTATGATCCCATAGTTTTATTATTATATTTGATTCATCAATCTGATTTGTTCTCATATATTCTTCATCATAATCATTTATTTCAAATGGAGATAAAGCCTTTTTATACGCTAATACTTTTTTTGCTGCCGGAGGTCTCGGAGTATTGGCTTCATCTGTAATAGTCAATAATAGCGGCATCTTTGCTTTTACTATTTCATAACCGCCTTCTATAGAACGTTCTGCTGTTATATATTTTTCTTTTATTTCAACTATTTTATCAACACAGGTTATTTGATTAACGCCAAGTTTTTCTGCAGTTTGAGGACCTACTTGAGCTGTATCACCATCAATAGCCTGTCTGCCGCATAATACAATATCATAATTTTTAATTTTTTTTATTGCCATACAAAGAGCATAAGATGTTGCAAGAGTATCTGCGCCGGCAAATTTTCTATCAGATAGTAGAATTACATCGTCTACTCCCCTGAATAAAGAATCCCTTAATACATCTGCAGCGTTTGGCGGCCCCATTGTAATAACTGTTACTTTAGCATCATAATTGTCTTTTATTTTTAAAGCTTCCTCAAGAGCATTCAAATCTTCCGGATTAAAAATAGTTGGTAATGCTGCTCTATTTACAGTACCATCATCTTTCATAGCTTTACCTGTTATATTTTGAGTATCTGGAACTTGTTTTACTAGAACTATGATATTATAGGACATTGCTTCCTCCATATTGAAATAATGTAAATATTTTATTGGTTATAAGCAGTCAGAAGACAGTAGTCTGTCATCAGAATAAAACATTAATTCTATCCTCTGTTATTATTATAAAAACCCATGTATATAATCATTTTTTTAAAAAAAAGTCAATCAATTATAAAACGATTGTTCTTATTTTATTGCTAAAATAAACGGGTATTAATAAAAAGCTCTGTCCCCATTTCGTGTCTTGATCCATTACATTTAATTAAGGTACTAAAAATCCTTTGTTCCCATAAATTATATCTACAAAAAGTAAAAAAGTAAAAAAAAATCCCACTTTCACTTGAAATATTTATTCCTTAATGTTAATAATATGTGCTTATAAAAACAAGGAAAATTATGCTAAAAATTATCGATTTTTTTATAGATAAACCCAAAATAGTAAATCTCATATTAATATTTATTTTTCTTGCCGGAATTCTTTCTTTACTAACTGTCAAAAAGGAAGGATATCCTCCTGCAGATCTTGGTAATGTAAGTATAACTACAATATATGAAGGAGCATCACCCAGAGATGTAGAATTAAAAGTAACGACAAAAATCGAAGAAAAAATAAAAGAAGTAAATGGTATTAAAACTATAGAATCATTTTCAATTGAAAATGTCTCAAATGTTTTTATTGAAATGGAAGATTGGGTAGATATCGAAAAAGTAAATAATGATATTAAAAATGCTGTTGATCAGGTTGCTGATTTTCCAGACGGTGTAAAAAAACCAATTGTTACATTATTAGAAATGGACTCTTTCCCGATTATGGAAATTGCGATCACCGGTGAAGCTTCTTATAATAAAAAAAGAGAATACGCGCTTGCCTTAGAAAAACAACTATTAAGAAATAAATATGTTGGAAAAGTACAAAAAGCCGGATATTTAGATCGAGAAATAAAGGTTGAAGTTGACAAAGGAAAACTCATTGAAAACTACGTATCATTAGGCGAATTAATTAATTCTATTAAAAATCAAAATTTTAGAATGAGCGCTGGAGATTTATTAGAAGAAGACAATGAAAAGAAATTTATTGTAATGTCAGAGTTTAATAAATTAAAAGATGTTGGAAAAGTAATTATCCGTTCCGGATTTGAAGGAAAAAGAGTTGTAGTGTCAGACGTATCAATAATTAATGATGGATTTGAAGAACCTGAAAATATTATTAGTTATAATGGAAAAAACTCAATTAATCTTGTAATTGTAAAAAAACCAAAAACAGATATTATAAAAGCAATAAAATCAATAAAAAAAGATATTCAAAATTTCAGAGAAATACTACCGGAAAATATACAAGCAGAACAGGTAGTAGATTACTCCATTGAAGTAAAAAACTTATTAAATCTGGCTGTAAATAATGCATGGATGGGATTTATTCTTGTTATTTTAGTATTAATATTGCTGTTAAATTATCGACTGGCATTCTGGATAGCAATGGGAATCCCTACATCCATTTTTATTGCTTTCATGCTATTCCCTTTATTTGAAATAAATATAAATTTTATCTCTCTTATGGCTATAATAATTGTATTAGGAATGCTTGTTGATGATGCAATAATTGTTGGAGAAAATATTTTTCGTTATAGAGAAATGGGATTATCTTCACATGAAGCAGCATTTACCGGAACAAAAGAAGTAATGTGGCCTGTTGTTTGTACAATACTAACAACAATCATAGTTTTTTTACCTATGGCTTTTATGACAGGCATAATGGGTAAAATTATGAGAATAATGCCTATTGTAGTAATGCTTTTATTATTTGCATCTCTTATAGAAGCACTTATTCTACTTCCTTCTCATGTTGCTCATTTAAAAATAAAAAAAAGCAAATTAAAAACCGCTCATTTCTTTCAAAAATTTGAAGATTTATATGAAAAATTTTTAATTAAAATATTAAAAAATAAAGGCAAAACAATTTTAATATTTCTTGGAGTTCTTATTATTGCATTCTCATTATTAGGATTAAAAGTAATTAAATTTAGACTTTTCCCTTCAGATGATGGTTTTTATGGATATATCAAATTTGAAACAAAAAAAGGAACAAATCTTAAAAAAACTGCAGAAGAAGTAAAAAAAATTGAGACCTTATTGTTATCAATGTCAGATCGGGAAATAAAAAAATTTAATGTTTTATCAATGCTTGGATTAAAAAATAAAAAAATAAAATATGAAAAAGAAATAACAGGTTTTGTTACAACAGTTGGAGAAAAGAATGCAGCAATAATGGCCTTTGGTGATGGTAATATCACAAGCGGATTCTATGGAAATATAATTATTCATCTTACTTCAATGAAAAACAGAAAGCGTACTTCAACCGAGATCATGAAAGAAATTAGAGAAAAAATAAAAAAAATAGATGGTTTTGTAAAAACAGATGCTGATATAGTATATGACGGACCTCCTGTTGGCAAGCCTGTAACTGTTACTTTTGTTCACAATAATGATAAAATTCGAAATAATTTTGCTGATAAATTAAAAAATTTTTTAAGTTCACAAGAATATATAAGTAATATTGATGATAATGAAGGAGAAGGAAAAAAACGAATTATTATTTCATTCAATTATGACCAAATGTCTCGTTTTGGTATAGATCCTTTAACAGCAAGCAATGTAATTAGAACAGCTTTTGACGGTACAGTTGTTACTACTCTAAAATGGGAAGGAGAAGATGTAGATTATAGAGTTATCTTAGATAAAAGCTCAAGGAAATCTATTAACACGTTAACTTCACTTACAATAAAAAATTTAAATTCTTTAACAGTGCAAAACAAAACAGGTAAATTAATCCCATTTGGACACTTCGTATCAGTAGAGGAAACTGATGATATAATGATGATAAATCACTATGGCGGAGACAAATCAATTACAATATTTGCTGATCTTGACACAAAAAAAATGACCTCAAAAGAAATCAATAAATTAATAGAAGAAAAATTTCAACCGGAAGTAAAAAAAATCCCGGGCATGTCAATGATTTTTGGCGGAGAGGAACAAGAAACAGCAGAATCCATGAAAAGTTTACAACTCGCATTTTTAATTGCAGTAATTGGAGTTTATTTTATTCTTGTAATTTTATTTAATTCTTTTTCTCAACCATTTCTTGTTATGGTAACAATACCCTTTGGATTATCCGGGGTTATATATGCATTCTTAATCCATGGGATGCCTTTTAGTTTTATGGCATTAATAGGTGTAATAGGTCTGTCTGGAGTTGTTGTTAATGACTCGCTTGTAATGATCTCTTTTTTAAACAACAGACGAAAAGAAAAAGGCACGTCTATAAAATCTTTAGCAAATGCCGCAAGGCACAGATTAAGACCAATATTTTTAACAACTGCAACAACTACAGCCGGATTATTCCCTTCTGCTTATGGATTTGGAGGAGATAATCCTTTTATTGTTCCTATGATTTTAGCTATTGCATGGGGATTAATATTTGCAACAGTGATTACTTTAATTTTTATCCCGGCATTATATTTGTTTCAAATTGAATTTAATAAAAAATCACAAAAGATTTTAAAAAAATTATTCAGTTCTAAGAAATAATTCCTTGCTTCCAATATTTAAATTATTTGAACGAACAGCTTTTGTAATCCATGTTTTTATAATATTTTCAAGGATGATTTTATTTTCATCGTCAATCTCATATTTATCAGTTATATCCATCTTTATTCCTATAATCCTGTTATCATTATCTTTTCTTACAATAATTCCTCTTTGTATATTCAAACTCAACACTCCAAAATCTAAATTTATTGCAACAAAACTACCAATATGTAAATTCTTATAGTCATCAAAATTATTAATTTCAATTCCAAGACCATTAATACTTAAATCTTTAATAATCCCTTTAACTATCATTTCTCGATGTTTTATCTTGGTTTCATATCTTTTATCAGTAAATCCTATTCTAAGACTTGATCTAAAACTTTCTGTATGATCAACACGTGTAATTGTTTCTTTTATAATATTTATTAATTCATCTTTTGAATTTTCATGTCTAACATAATATTTTATTCCTTGCTTAATAAAAATTTCTTTTATCTTTCTAAAATTATGAACAGTAAATGCAGTTATATAAAAATTCTTTATTGACTTAATGTTATTTATCATTTTACTTACTTTATTATCTATGTCATTGTTTTGAAAATCAATACAAAATAAATAATCATCTAAATTAACCAAACAGCCTAATACGTTATTTTTAATTTCTCTTAATTTTTCAAAAGAATTATATTCAACAAGTAATATATTACTAATTAAAAATTTAACAATCATTTCCTCATCAACTAGATCTACAAATCTATTCATTAATACGATCTTTGGAGAAATTTCAATATTTTCATCTAATTTAATCATCATTGT
The DNA here is from genome assembly GCA_964646595.1 of uncultured Spirochaetales bacterium. Lineage (GTDB taxonomy): Bacteria > Spirochaetota > GWE2-31-10 > GWE2-31-10 > JAFGQB01 > CAZYID01. The sequence continues at coordinate 8,037 of CAZYID010000100.1, forward strand.
TGTATCTCAAGAGTATATTTTTATTTATTTTTCTTTTTTAAATAGAATAACTTTTGTTGAATATAAAAGTCATATGCTTTTTTAAATCTCAGTTGTTCATTATATATTGATATTATATCCTTATTTTTTGATTAATTAAAATTATTTCTTTTTTTTAAAAAAAAATATATTTTTTAAAATACAATACTGTCCTTGACAAAAGTTTTTAAACATCATAGTATTATTAAAATTTTTAAATAAATTGAGACTAATTTGAGCTTAGAAATAGAAAAAAAATTTATCGTCGGTGACTTTTCAAATACATTTGAAAAACTAAAAAGTGATTTTAAAACTTACAGCCATATTGTAAAACATGGATTCTGGTGGTGTAATAATTATAATGGTATAGAAAATATTCTTGAAGTAAATAGAACAATATTTTCAAAAAAAGAAGTTGTAATAATTAGAGATATATGTGAACTTATTATTCCTGACCAGGACTTTCAATTTATCAGACTTAGAATGAATATAAACCAAATAAAACAATTTTTTTTAACATTTAAAATAAAATCAATAATAAATAATATTGAACAAAACACAGAATATGAATTTGAAGTTAATAAAAACATATTTAAAAGGTTAGCATCATATTTACATGACACCTCATTTATTTTTTACCATAACATTAAAGAAACCTGGGAATTCAATAAAGATGATATTAAAATTGAAATCTCAAAATTAAATGACCTGAAAGATTCATATTTGGAAATTGAAATAATTGGAAATAATGAAAAAGAATTATTAGCCAAACTTGATGATTTTTTAAATAAACTCACCTTGAGTAATATTAAAGAAGAACCAAGAACTTACCTTGAGTTATCAAGAAATGAAAATAAAAACTCTTTAAAAAGTATAAAACTATCTCATTATTCTAGAAAAGCGAATATGCTTTTGCAAAATTATTTTTAAAAATTATGTTTATTGGTATAATGAAAATCCAATTAAATTTCCCTCCGGTAAGCTCTATAAAAGATAAAAGAAAAATAATCAATAGAATAAAAATGAAAATTGCTTCACGATTTAAAGTATCAATAGCTGAAGTTGATGATCAAGATTATTATAACTCATCTGTCCTTGGATTAAGCTTTATCTCTAATACAAAAAATCACGCTAATTCAAGAGGGCAAAATATAATTATATTTTTAGAAAAAAGTGAACCCGATATTTTTCATGACTACAATTTAATAATAGAAGAATATTAATAATATTAATAATTAAAAAATTAAAATTTTTTAATTATTTTATTTGATATTTTTTCTTTTTTTATTATAATATTAATATGATTTATTTTGGAGTACTTCCGTATTTCAATGAATCGACAGATTACCGGGCTGGAACCGGGAATTAATTTCAGGGAGTTATTACCCCCTGTAAAGTCACAGCTTTATTTTGCTATGACCTGTTTTAATTCTTTAGCCCTTTCTTTAAATATGAAGAAAGGGCATTTCTATTATTTAGATTTAATAATTATTAAACAGTTGTAATAAACAGATTAAACAAGATAAAAAGTATTATGTTTTCAAATACTTTACTAAAAATAACAACAAAAAATCAAAACAATAAATTTATTAAAACAGATAATTTAGATACGTATCTAAATATATCTGATTTTAAAAATAATTTTGATGGTCTGTTTTTTAATGGATTTTATTTATTCAATTCATTATCAATTGAAAACACAAAAAATATAGAATCAAAAACGTTAAGTCCAGCTAATATACAACTTACTTTATCAAATAAAATTTTAATTACTTTTACTTTATTAAAAAACAATAATGGAATTATAATAAATTTAAATGATAAAAAAATAATCCCAAAAATAAATAAAAATTACAATATAACTTTAGAGTCAAATGAAAACTTTCAAATATTAGAAAAAAATATAAAAAATATTATTTTAGAATATTCTAAACCCAATAAAAAAACTTTCTGCGCCATTGCATTAAATATAAATTATGAATTCGAAAACGTAATCCAGACTAACAATAAAATTTCTTTTCTTCTAAAACCTATAAGTAAAACAACAAAAAATCCAGAATTTTATATTTTTTATCATGAAAATTATGATAATCTTAAAAACATCTTAGAAATTAATACTAATAATATTAATAACCTAAAAACTGAACATATTGCTAATAGTCTATTCCCGTTAAAATATATAAATTTTCATTCTGATGAAAAAACAGTAAACAATGCATTATTCTGGTCAATTTTAACTTCTTACAATTTTATATATAATAGAGACAAAAAATACGGAATTATCCCCGGAACAACTGAAAACTTTGATTTTCAAACAATTAATACTTTTATTTCAACCCCCGGTATTACTCTTGTAACAGGATTGTATAAAATAACGAAAAATATTTTATTCAGCATATCTAAATCTCAATGTAAAAAGCAATCAACAGAAGATTATGGTAAAATACCGGATTTTATTAGTACACGAAAAAAACCAACCTTTACATTAAGCAATCCAACTCCTCTTTTTATTAGATCTATCTATGAATATTTTCTTTATACTGGAGATTATAAATTTATTATTTCTCTTTGGGAAAATATTAAACTGGCGATTGATAATGTTTACATGTTAAAAAAAGACAGCAATAATTTATTAAAACAGCCTGAAACTAATAAAAAAGATAAATCTGATGAAAATAAAAATTGTCTTTATTTATCAAGAGAAGGCTGTCCTGTTGAAACACAAGCATTATGGTATACAGCATTGTCCTGCGCTTCATTCATTGCAAATAAAATTTCCAAATATGAAAACAAACAAAAAAATAAAAACAATAAAATTATTTCTGAATTATTAAAAAAATCAATTAAATATAAGGAAGAAGCTAAAAAGATAAAAATATCATTTAATAAACATTTTATATCAAAAAATCCTCCATATATATTTGATAATTTTGATAAAAGTAACCTTTCATTAAATAAAAATTCAATTTTATATTCAATGCTTGCTATTTATTATTCTTCATTACCAGGTATCCCAATTTTAATTGATAAAAAAACCGGTTTAAATTTAATTATTGGTATAATATCATTTCTTGAATTTGATCAATCCAAAAAGGATTCTAATGATTATAATAAAAAAATAATGCTTCTTTTTTCTGCCAAATTAATAAGCGCTGCATGCAAATACGGATTATTAAATTCTTTAAATAAATATTCTATTTTTTTTACAAAACAAATTTTAGGAAACAACATATCAGAATTACAAAGTGATACTACTTTAAGCAGTCAAAATATATTTAGTTGTTCTTCTTTAATAGCAGAATACATACGTTCATTTTATCAAGACATTCTTGGAATAAAAATGTTTGTTCCTGAAAGAAAAATTTTTCTTACACCATGTATTCCGGAAAAATTAAACAATATAAGTTATAATGTGCGATTTGGATATAAAGAAAGTCTTTCCAGTTATATTAGATTAAGTAAAAAATCCTTAAACATTTCTTATATTGAAATCAAAGGATTAAAAATAATTAAACCTGTTTTAATATTTTTAAAAATACACCTTGGATTTGAACAAAAGAATGATAAATATAAATATAAACAAATAATTTTAAAAATTAAATTCAGTAAATCCGATGATTTAATTAGAATTTCATTTGATTCAGCAAAGCTAAATTTAATAAAATTAAAAGACTTAAATATGATTGGCTCAAGTATAATATACGGAATAAAACATAAAACAGAAATATTTGATAAAAAAATAGAATAAAATTTCATATTCATTAATAATTTCAATCAAGGACTTTATAATGCATCCAATATTATTAGAATTAAAAAATATTACAATCTTTTCTTTTGATGCTGCTGTAATAATTTCATTTTTAACTATCTATTTATCTTCAATTTTTAATGCAAATAAAAAAAATATTGATATAGATCAAATTATTAATATTGGTTTAATAATTATCTTTTGTATGATTGTTGGTGCCAGACTTTTATATGTTTTAACCCACTTTGAAATATTTAATAATAATTTCATTGGTATTTTTAATCCGGTAAAATATAAAGGAAGTATGGGTTTAGGAGGCTTTGTACTTACATCGATAAGTATTTTTATATATTGTTATTTAAAAAAAATATCTTTCTTAAAAATAACCGATCTTATAATGCCGTATTTTATATTAGGGGTTGCAATTTTTCGTACCGGCTGTTTTCTAAATGGATGTTGTTTTGGCAAACCTACAAATCTTCCATGGGGGCTTGTTTATTCATTAAAAAGTCCTGCCGGTGTGATGTTTCCGTTAACAAAAATTCATCCTACTCAACTTTATTTAATAATATTATATCTTATTGCTTTTTTCATTATTTTATATATTGAAAAAAGAATAAAAGTTGATGGAATAATTACTTCTGTAACTCTAATGCTTTATGGATTTTCCAGATTTTTAGTTGATTTCTTTAGATATTATGAAGAAAATCAATTTATAAATCTATTAATTATTAAAATACCAATTAATCAAATTATATCTTTTTTAATT
>CAZYID010000101.1:0-7308 GCA_964646595.1 uncultured Spirochaetales bacterium
GAATATATAATTTTACACTTATCAGCTTTGCCTTCTTAAATAATTATTTTATTTTCTATTCTGGTTATTACAAATAATATTTTTTAAAAATTTAATTTACTATTTTTCTTCTTCAATCTTAATTTTGTATTCAGTCATATACTCATCAATATTAAATTTTTCATCAATTATTACTTCATTATTTTTCAAAAAATCATAAGATTCTTTTGTAATTTTTTTTGGCGGTTTGCTATATGCAAATTTATTTGTTAAACCATCTACAAATAAAATATACTGTAAGTTATCCAGATATTCCAGGTTTTCAATTTTTTCTAATTTATTCCCGGCTAAACAAAGTCTTTTTAATTTTTTTAAGTTATTTAAATTTTCTATCTTTTTTATTCTATTATAATTTAAATTTAAATATTCAAGATTAACAAGAGAATCTAAATTTTCGATTTTTTTAATACCTTCATTAGTAGGATTAGTTGCACTGTAGCTTCCAATTATTTTTAATTCTTTTAAGTTTTTTTGATTATCTAAATTTTCTATTACATTTATAAAATTATCACTTAAATCAAGAACTTCTAAATTTGTCAATGAATCTAAATTTTCTATTTTTTTTATGAAATTTCCATAAAGATATAAATTACATAAACTTTTAAGATTATCTAGACCTCTGATTTTTTTAAGATCCGATGCACTGATATTTAATGATTTTAAATTAGAGAAATTATCTGAAAATGAAAATTCTGTTTTTACAAATTTTCGACAATCACTTATATCTAGTATTATTAAATTTTGTAAATTCTTAATGCCTTCAAGACTTTCCAGATTGTCGTTATCATTTAGATTTAAATAAATTAGTTTGTTTAAATTATCCAAACTACTTATTTGTGTAATATTGTTATATCCTACATCTAAAAACATTAATTCTTTTTGATTATTTAAGTTTTCGATTTGAGTTAAGTTATTATTTCTTAAATTGATTCCTTTTAACAATTTGTTATTATCAATACCTTCGATTTTATTAATTTTATTACCTCTTAATCTTATAGAAAGTAAATCTTTTTTATCATCGAGATTTGATATTTTAGTTATTGTGTTATTTGATAGATCAAGATAGTTTAGATTTTCTAATAAATCATTTGGTATTTTAGTAAGTTTTTTATCTTGAAATATAACTTCCTGGATTTCAATTTTTTCTAAATTATTATATGCTTTTAAAAATTGGTCTGACTCAATAAAAATTAAAGATTGAATCATAGCCTCATTTAAAGCGATATGAAATCGATTAAATAAAGGTGTTAAAGAGTCCCAGATCCCAAAAGAAGTTGCAGCAGTAACTTCTTTTCTAATTAATTCTGTTTTTTGATCATTACTTAACAAAACTAAGTTTATTTTCACGGTTATTCCATAACCTAAATATCCCCATAAATCAAATTTTCCTATTTCAATATTCATTACAGGAGCCGAACCGTCAGGTTTTGATCCTAAAACATCATAACCAGAATAATCTAAAACATTATTTATCATATTTCTTAAGATATTATCTATACTTTTGTTTTTAAAGGTTAACATATCAGTGCCAATATAATTAGTATTTTTATATTTCTCATCAAGTTTTTTATCATTATTATTACTTTTTCTTAAATTTAATATTTCACCAATGAAAATTTTTCCAATATTTTTATCACCCTTTGGAAGTTGATCATGATTTAAATCAATGATAATTTCACCACTAAATAATATATTAGTATTTAATAGTAAAAATAAAGTGAATAATAAAATAAGAATTTTATGATTTTTCATAAGAAACTCCTTGATTCATTAAAAAATATTATATCATAAAATAAATTAAAAAAAAATATTTAACAAAAAAATTATAAAAATAATATAGAAATTTATTCCCAGAGATTGATGCCGGACTCTCTTATGATTTTATTTGAAATAGTTTTTTTTAATACACTTTCTTTTCCATAAATAATTACTTTATTTCTTGCTCTGGTTATTCCGGTATATAAAATTTCTTTTGTAAGTAAAGGATTATTTTCATCATTGGGCAGGATAATAAAAACTTCATTATATTCTGAACCCTGACTTTTATGAATTGTTATTGCAAATGAAAGTTCAAAAGACGGGAGGATATCTAAAGGTAAAATAATATAATCATCATATTTTTTAAAAATTACTTTTAATATTTCTGATTTATCTTTTAATATAATACCGCTGTCTCCATTAAATAATTGCATTGAATAATCATTTTGTGTTATTATTATAGGCAGTCCGGAAAAATAATTTTTATTATATACTCCAAGCCTTTCTTTAAATGATTCTTTTAATAATAAATTAATTTTATTAGAACCGTAAAAACCTTCTTTTAGAACAGTTAAAATTTTTATTTTAGTATTATAATTAAATAATTCATCAAAATGTTTTTTTAGTTTATTTACATTTTCAAACTTTATTTCTTCTGATGATAGTTTTTGAATATTTTTTTTATAATTTGATTGAGTGTTAAAATAAAAGTTTTCAGTAAATAGTTCAAGAATATTTTTAAAGTCATTAATATTATCTTTTGAGGACTCGGCAAGTAAAAAGTTGTCTTTTGTTTTTATATTTGAAAAAATTTCATTAGAGATAATTTTAGGAATTAAATTAATAACATCCTGTTCCTGAGAGTTTATTTTATCAGCAATTTTTTTTATATTTCCTTTTGACCTATAGCTTTCTTCCAGAATAATTATTCTATCATTCATTCTTAAATTATTATTATTTGAATTAAATTTATTAGAAATAATTTTTATTTTTTCACTAAATAATTCTTCACAGTCATGAGGGATTAATTCTGCAAGCACTGCTCCGGCTTCAACTGAAGGCAGTTGATCTTTATCTCCAAGAAAAATAACTTTTGCATTATCAGGAATACTTGATAAAAGCTTACTCATTAATACAACATCAACCATTGATACCTCATCAATAATAACTACATCAACAGGGAGTTTGTTTTTTTTATTATAAGTAAAGCCATTTTCCCTGCTGGAATACTTCAGCAATCTATGAATAGTTTCTGCTTCAATACTTAATAATGCTTTTTTGATTTTTTGATTTTCATTTTGCAGATTTTGTTTTATTGATTCTGTAAGTCTTTCTGCGGATTTTCCGGTGGGGGTAGCTAATTTTATTCTATCAAAATTAATACCGTTATTAAGTAAGGATTTGATTAGAAAAGAAATAATGTAAGTTTTACCGGTACCTGGTCCTCCGGAAATGATAATAAAATTTCTTAGTAAAGATAATAAAACTGCAATTTTTTGCTTTTCATTTAAGCTGGATTGTTTTATTTCATTTATAGTTTTTTTATTTACCTTTGTCTCTAAATTATTTTGCAGTAAATTATTAATTTCTATTTTTAATTTTTGTTCATAATTAAAGAATTTTTCAAAATATAAAATCAAAGAATTGCTGCTTTTTTTGCAAATTATTGGTTTGTATTGATCTTCTTTATCAGTAATAATTTTATTAAATTTTTCTATATCATTTATAAATTGATTTATTATGTTTTTTGAATATTCCGGATTTTCAGTTATTATATTTAATTTATCAAGAACAATATGAGAATTAAGTTTAAGGCATAAACTCCCGGTTTGTAAAGATGAAAACATCAATAGTAAAATATAAGATAAGTTTTTTATTAATGATATATCATTAATTTTTGAATAGTTTATTAAATCCATGATAGTGTAATAATCCAGAGCATTTAGATTTAATTTTTCAAACCCTTTATTTAATATATCAGTTATTTCAGTATTTATAATTTTTTTTGAGTTATTTACCAGGTTCATTTTATAATTCTCTCAATTATTTTTTTATATAAATCAGTTTTAATTGATTTGAAATCATTTTCATTTGGTTTAAAATAAAAGATACCATTATTTAAATTTTTTTTATCTGTCCCAATACCTCTTAGATAAATATAATAAATCCCGCCAAAGTGTTTTTCATAGTCAAAATTAATTAAACTGTTTTTAAGCCATTCTATAGATGCAGTTAAGTATATCTGGTACTGTAATTCATAGTTTTTTATAACTTCTTCTTTAAAGATTTTACCATGATAACCGGTTTTTAGATAATTTGATTTCCAGTCCAGGATATAATATTTGCCATTTTCCCTGAAAATCATATCAATAAAACCATTTAAAAAAATGTCTGTATCCGGGCCATTAAAATTTACAGGAAGATAAAATTCTATTTCCTGTACTTTATTTTTATCTTGCAATGCAGAAAGCATAAAATTGTTTTCATCAATTGGAGAGTTTAAAGTGTTATAAATAATTTCCAGAGTTTTATTAAAGTATATTTCATTTGTTTCATTATTTGTATTTAAGACATTTCTTAAAAAATAGATATTAAAATATTTTTCTATTAATTCTTTTATTTCAGTATCATTGTTAAGATTCATAAAGTTGTCATTTTTGATTTTATTTATTTTTTCAAAATTAATATTTTCAAAAATTTCATGAAACATTACTCCGATATGACTTCCTCCGGGCAGTTCTTTTTCTTCCAGTAAGGATAATTTATTATCTGTAAAATGCTCATCAATTTCTTTTTTACCTTCTCCAAAATCGCTGGTATTAATTTCATCTCGTACTTTAAATAAAAATTGGCTGTGTAAACCGGAAAATGACTGAACAGTTATTTTTTTATTTATAAACTCTTCTTTATTAATTTTTTGAAACAATGGATCATTTATAATTATATTATCATGATTATTTATTTTATTATTCGAAAGATGTTTATCTGAATTAATATTTATGTAATCATAATCAAATAAAAAGCATTGATCACGAAGATTATTATCAATAGATCTTTTTATAATTCCTAAAGTTGATTCGAGTTTTTTATTTTCCGTTTCCATAAAGTAGGGTAAATATAATTTTAAACTTGTTCTGGTAAATGCAACATAATATAATCTTTTTTCTTCCTGTTCCTCTTCATATTTATCTAAGTTATGATTTTTAGGATTTTTATTTAAATCATAGATAATATTATTATTTTCTGGATTATGAAATTTATAATAATTTTTTATAACGGACTTTGTAAAAGAATGAAATAAAAATACTATTGGGAACTCAAGACCTTTGCTTGCATGTATTGTCATGATTTTGATTTTATCTTCTTCTGTTTCTATTCTATGAAGATCTTCATCGATCTCACTTGCTATTGATTTATTTATTAAATTTGTCAGATGCTGAACTATTTCAAAAATATCATATCTTTTATTCACGGATATGTATTCTAAGTTTTCCAGAATATGTTTGTAATTTGTAATAATTCTATCTGAGTTTATATTTAGGGTTTCTTCATTATACACAAGTCTGTAAAATAGTCCGGTATCATATAAAATAGAATTAAATAATTTGGACCACTTTCTTTTTTCTGCCAGAAAGATCCACTTTGTAAATAATAATTGTATCTTGCTGTTTGCTTCAAATTCCGAGTAAATATTTATATCTTTAATATCAATTTTAAAGAAATCTGTTAACAAAGATTTTTTAAAAAATGATTTATCTTCCGAGTATGCAATTGCAGAAAGCAGATATTTAATCTGTACTGCTTCATTTGACTGGTAGAGTCCGGCCTTTTTATAAAAAGTTGATTTGATGTTATTTATTCTTAAATGTTTTTCTATATATTCTGCCTGATTTTTTGTCTTTACTATTATGCAAATATCACTTTCGTTAATTGATCTGGGATCATTATTTTTTATTTTTATTTTAATGTTTTTATCAGAAAGTAAATATTTGATTTCTTTTATAATAAATTGTGATTGAGAATAAAGGGATTCTTCTTTTTTAAAACTGTCAATTTTAAATAAACTGATTCCTTTTGAATTTCTTTTATTAGTTGTTTCAGGAAATATTATTTCTGAATGCATGTTTTTATCATTGGGAAGTGTAACAGGTATATATTCAATATTTTTTAAATTTGAATATTTATTATCAGTATCATTAAACCATCCTTTGTGTTTAAAAATTAAATTAAAATCATTAATTAATTTTTCTGATGATCTCCAATTTGTATTTAAAGAATAACATTTTGCATCATAGTTTTTTTCCATTTCATACTTTGCATTTAAATATGTATAAACATCAGCATTTCTAAATCCATAAATAGACTGTTTTGGATCACCAATTATAAATAATTTATTTTTAGTGGATTCTATGAAAATTTTTTTAAAAATTTCCCATTGAATTCTATCTGTATCCTGAAATTCATCAACTAATGCATATTTAAATCTTTCCTGTAAAATATTTAAAAAATTTTTATTATTTTGTAATGAATTATGAACTAAATAAAGCATGTCATCATAACTGATTAAAGCATTTTCATTTTTATGTTCTCTAAGTTTTTTTACTAATAAATCAGTTGTACTGGATACAATAAGTTTATTTAAATCTACAAATTTATCTCTTATTTTTTCAAGAGTTGTTATGATATTATATAAATTTTTGTGACTGCTTTTAAAATCATAATTTTCATTGCCCTTTTTTAATGCGCCATGAATCAATACTTTAAATCCAAGTATTTTTACTTCTTCATCCCCTGTATTAAAACTGCTGCACTGTGAAGATATATTATAAAAATTTTTAAAAGCTTTTATTTTATTGGAGTTATTACTGCATTCAATATAAAATTCTATAAGAGGTTTTATTATTTTATTTAATCTTGTTTCAATACTTGATTTATTTAAAATGTTTTTTAATTTTTCATAATCATTATAAAGAGTTTGTTCTTCAATTGAAATTTTAGGTTCAAAATTAATTAAATTAAGTAATTCGTTAATTTCATTTTCAAAATCATCAATTTTAGTTTTTATCAAGTTTTTATCTAAAAGAGGCTCCGGTATTAATTGGTCATTAAGTTCAGGTTTATATTTTTTAGAAATATTTATTATAAAGTTTTCAAAATATTCCGGATTGTTTTCAAAGTCAGATAAACAAAGCATTTTCTCCAGATATTTTCCATAATGATCAAACCATTCTTTTCGCATAATATTATGAAGTATTTTAGGATAAAGAACAGCATCATCAACTATTTCTTTTTTGAATGATTCGTGGTTTTCAAAAGCATATTCATTTAGTATACGATTGCAAAATCCATGAATAGTGTTTATTACAAGATTGTCAAATTTCTCCAGGATTTCATTAATTTTTTGGTTTTCTTTTTGGTTGTTATCATTTAATCTTTTTATAAGTGATTTTCTTAATCTATCTTTTAATTCTCCTGCTGCTTTTTCAGTAAAAGTAACAATCACAAGTTCTG
>CAZYID010000101.1:7408-12442 GCA_964646595.1 uncultured Spirochaetales bacterium
TCTTTATTTTCAGTAATAATTTCAAAAGGCAGATAATCAAAATTAATATTAAATAAAAATTCATAGATTAATGAATTAAGATAATTTTTTGCTTCATTTGAGCTTACCTGCAATACAAATTCTTTAACTTCCTGTACGCAAAATACTTTTATTTTAAATTGATAATTTTTTATAAATTCTACGGATGAAATATTATTATCATTTTTTTTATTACCGCATAAAAGTGTCAAGTAAAATAAAACCGGTTTTATTATTTGTTTTTTATAAAATTTTTTAGAATTAGTAATTACTAAAGAAGTAATAGTTGAGTCAGTTTTATTAATAAATATATTGTTTAATTCACTGTTTAAAGTTATTTCTTTTTTTTCATTTTTATTAAGGATTTCAAATGTTAAAGAAGGGAACACCTGTGTTATATTATTTGATGTGAAATCACTGTTAACAATTATTTTTTCAAAGAATTCACAATCTAATTTATCTGTTAGATAATAATTTATACCGTTTTTCTCATTAAATATTCTTTCATTTATATTTTTATTAATATTTTCCCGGTCTATATTTTGATATATTTGCTCCGGTGTATTTCCTAATATCCTGTTGTAATCATATAATTCATAATAATAATTTTCATGTGAAATTTTATTTTCGTTATTTATGTTTTTTATATATTCATTAAGACAACCTGATATTATTTTATGATTATCCGGAAATTTAGTGTAAAAAGGTTCATCTTCTTTTATTGTCAAATCAGTTTCCGGTTCATCAAATATTTCCGTTAATTTACTTATTTGAGCTTCTGCCGGATTTTTAATAAATCGATATAAGTCATTTATAGAAATATGAGTTGTCTCTTTAGAAAATTGTTCTTGTTTTTTCTCAATAAAGATATTTTGTGTTTCTTGATATTTTTTTTCAATTTCATTTAATTGTTCAGGATTAAAATTATATTTATTTTTTAGGTTTAACAGAGCAAGTAATTTATCATTATTGAAATAATTATTTAATAAATCATGAGACTCTTGATGTTTATTGAAATATTTTATACTTTCACCTTTTAAAGGAATATCAATGATTTTATATTTTTTTTCAAGAAAATTGTTATTAATATAGTTAATAAGTTTAGTACAGGTTGGTGATGGATACAGTTCTTCATCTTTCTGCAGGTCTTTTGAAAGATAAGTAATGTATAATTTTTCTCTTACTGATAATAAAGTTTCAAGAAATAAATAATTATTTGCTTCAGGTTTTGTAACATCACCGGTAAGTCTTTCGTGAGTATTTCTTAAATCAAGCGTTGAATAATCTTTAATGCCTGGAAAATCTTTCTCATTCATTCCAATGATATATATAATCTTAAATGGAATGGGTCTTGCCGGCATAAATGATGAAATAGTGATTCCGTCAGATAAATATTTTCCTGATTTACTTGGGATGTCTACAAGATGTGATTTAATAAATTCAATGACATAATCAAGTTTAATTTTATTTTTAAATAATTTATCAATAATTTCTAATTTATTTATGTCTTCAATTATTTTATATAATACATATTTTTCCTCTGATATTTCTTCCGGAATGCTTAAAAATTTTTCAATAAAAGATTTTATTAATTCTATCCACTCTTTTCCGGTTTTATTATCCTGTAAAGAGTTTAAAAAAGAAAATAGGGATTCTATAACCCTGATAAATTTATTTAATTGAATTTGGTCCTGTGTATTAAGATCGGAAAACGGGATTATGTCTTGAAATTTTTTTATTTCTCCTTCAAATTCATAATCACTCATAATTTTTCCAAGTCTTAATCTTTTTAATCCATAAGACCATGTAAATATACTGCTGTTTGAATTGCTTGACTTTTTTTTATCGTTTTCATTATAACCAAAATATATATTTAATTTATCCACCCATGAAAGCCAGATACCTGCATCAACTCTTGTAATATTATGAGTGTTTAAAAAACAAGGATTAAAAATAAAATCAAATATATCTTTTCGGGAAAATTTATCATTAGCAAGCTCAAGCCCTTTTATCAAAGCATTGCCGAAAATACTTTCAAGATATGCATTTGAGTCAGATAAATTATAAGGAATATATGGTTTTTCAATTAGCTCATTATTAAATGTAAACTTAGTATCCGGAGTTTTATCAAATGTTGATTTAATAACATTAATATACTTTTGCATATCATAAACTAATATTGCAATTTCAGTTTGTTTTAATTTTTTATTATTAATCAAATTATATAATATATTGTTATAAACGGTTTCAACTTCCCTGTAAATGCTTGGACAAGCAGCAATTTGAATTGAAGTATCCTGAGATTCTAATAATTTTTTTTGAGTGTCATTATTTAAAATTTTGTTTTGTAAAAGATTTAATAAAGTAGGATTATTTAAACTCTTTTTTTGTTGTGGTATAAAGATTGGTTTATTATCCGTATCATTTTTTATAAAATTATTTAATATTTCAATACTTTCTTTTAAAGGTTTGCCCCATGAGTTTAATAATTCATTATCTGTGAGCACAGAGCTGTCAAAAAAGTTCAACTGAAAAATTTTTATATTATATGCTTTTTTAAGATTAAATATTAATTCATAATGAAATTTTGAAACTTGAGAAAAACCAAATAAATATATATTTTCATTTTTAGGTTTTTGATTAATTGATTTTAAGAATTTATTTGAATATTGCGGTAAAGTTATATATTCTTTACCTGTATTTTGCTTAAAATCATTTTTTAATTTTTTTTCCTGAAAAATATTTTTATATAATTTTTTTTGAAATGTTTCTATATTACAATAATTGTTATTTTTTGAAAAACAATCAATATTTTTTAACCAGTTATTTATCATATCTTCTCTATGATATTCATATTCCCTAAAATAATATGTAAGTCTCTCAGATAACTGCCATGCTTTTTTTGAATAATTTTTTTTATTTGATGTATTTAAGTATTGATGTATATGCGTTAAATCTTTATCTGAATCCGAGTTTAGTATTATTGATAAAATAATTAATTGAAGATAAATATGATTTTCTTTATGGCTTAAGAATAAATATTGATTTTCAATATTATTTTGAGGATCAGTTATTTCTTTTATTAAATAAGTTAATCCTTGCTCAAGGAACATGAAATTAATATTTATACAGATATTATTAGTTTTTGCAGTATTTAACTGCATCCATTTTCTTAGATTAATATTTGGTGTTAATACTAATGGAGAATAAAATGGATCTTTATTTGTATTGTCTTTTTTAAATTCTTCTATAAATTTTTGAAATAAAGTTTCTATTTGGCTGGAGAAGTAAAAATTTATACCCATTATTAATTTTCCAAACTAAATATTTTTATTAATCTTTTTATAGCATATTTAAATTAAATAGAGAAAAGATATAATTTTTAACAATCATACTTTTACAAATTATTTATAACAGTAGATTATTATATACAAATGATATAAAAAGAGGACTTGATGATGTATATATTTTATATTAAAGAGGACAATACAATCATGATAGATATTTTACAAACAATCAAAAAAAAACCATAAAATATCATAAGATTTGTAATACTTTTTCTTAAATTAAGATTGTTGAAGCAGTTGCATTTCTAGTTTATTATATTGTTAATTCAGAGATTGTTTTTTTTAGTTTTAATTCTAGAAGTAGTAATAAAATTTGAGATAAAAAGTTTTCCTGTTATCATTGGTGTTGAAATATATTATATGAATATTATTAAAAAAATGAAATTATCCTTTTATTATACTACTTTTTAAATCAAAGCTCTGATTATTTTTTAATCCTATTATAGCAAGTGGAATAAATGGTGTGATCCAGATCATATATTGAACAAATAAAACTGGATTAAAATTAATAAATACAGCCATGATTAATAAGACTGCAAAAAAAAGATTAACCTTATCTTTATAATACAGCCAGTATATGAGTATTAATAGTATAAGAAGTGGTATTTTACTAGGTATACCTTCTAATTCTAAAATTCTGCTTATTGGAATACTAATAAAATGACTTAATTCATCACGTGTTAAAGAAAATAAAATTGACTTTATATATCCAGAAAAATTCCAAATCATAAATGGGATTGAAACAGTAATGGGTATCAATGATATGGCGCTTATACCAATGATTGTATTTTTAATTCTTTTTTCACAGGAATTATTCCATAGCCAGAGGAGATAAATTGGAGCTACAAATACAGCCATATGTTTTACAGCAAGAGAAAAACCAAATATTATTAAAGCCCACCATTTTGTCTTTTTGTTTAACAATGCCAGAGAAATGAGGAATAAAAATAGTGCAATAAAATCAAAATGTGCGATTTTTACGACATGTATTGTCCAGCGATTAAAAAACCAAAAACACATCCCAAAAATAGCAAGAATAAGACTATGTTTTTTATGAGTATAGTAAAAGATAAACAATCCAATACCAATATTAAAAAGATAAAATAATACTCTCCATAATGCTATAGCTTCATAAAAGGTCTTTAATCCCATAATTTGGATTATGTACATGGAAAGATATATAGGAGGAAAATAAGTAGCATATTTATTATTTATTTTCATATTACCTGATAAAATTTTTTCATAAGGATTTACACCCTTACTTATATCATTTCCTGTTTTCCAGACTTCGTATATATCTTGGGAATATATATTATTATTTAAAAAAGATCTATAAATGAAAAAATTTAGTAAAAGAATACAAATAAAAAAAATTGATAATAAAAAAACTTTTTTTCTGGAATAATAATGGAAAAAGGAAAATACTATTATTATAAAAATAAATAATGTAATTATAAAGGCAACATTGAGTATAGATCGTAAAATTATATAAAAATCACCCCGCCAATTGATAAAGTCGATTTTTTTATAAAATGAGTTCTTTCCTTTTATTTCAATAGGAGACTCAAAGTATAAATATTTTTTATCTAATTCTTTATAATTTTTTTTCTCCCAGTGATCCAAAAATTCTTCTTTTGAATAGGAATAATTTGTAGAACCAATAATAACT
>CAZYID010000102.1:0-12414 GCA_964646595.1 uncultured Spirochaetales bacterium
AGTAAATGCAAAATCTTGTGCTGTTACTGGTTTACCATCAGACCATCTTGCATTTTTATCTAATTTAAAATACATTGATTTTTTATCTTTTCCAAAAGCCCAATGTGTTGCCAGTTCAGATACTATATTACCTGTATTAGGATGAATTGCTAATAAACCCATTTGATTTCCTAAAATACTAGATCTAGCGCCACTATTAGAATCTGGTCCCACTACTCTAAATGTTAAAGGAAAACTAGTCATTGCAGAATATATTGTCCCACCTTTTTTTGCATCTGTAGATGCATAAACAGGATCTGTATCATTTGTTAACCATATTAGATCTTCAGGTAATTTTTCTGTAGAATATGGTGCTTTGAAAATATAATCACTATCTTCTGTTGATTCAACTGCATCTTTTTTACATGATAAAAATGTTATAATAAATAATAAAATTATGATTATAAATTTAAATGTTTTCATCTTAAACTCCTTTACAAAATACACCAGTCAGGTTTTAAAAACCTGACTGGTGTAAACATCTATTTATCTTATTCTTTCAGTCCTTCCATCATATATGTTTTATCTATAAAAACAACCGGTTTAAATTTTATTCCTTTTTTCATTGCCTGCTTGGTTTCTTTGTAAACTTTTTCATCAAACCAGAACAATCCGCCTGTTGAAAATCCGTTTGTATAATCAACAAATGGATGAAAAACAGTATCTTCCGAGTTTTTTGTACCGGGAACATCAGGTAATTTCCACCATCTCCAGTATATCTGTCGTGCATAAGGTATCATGTATGAAGGAATAAAAGTTCCTATATCATTTATTTTTTCCTGAATAATATGAGACAATCTTATCCTATCATATTCTTTATAAGAATTTCCATAATTTTCTATTAATTTATCTAATTCTTTGTTATCAGTATTTGTAATATTGTTAGTTTGTGGTTTATGAGCATATAAAGAATGATACTGTGCTTTAAATGCAGGTCTTACCCCGGTACTCCATGCTATTGCTACTATATCATGTTTTTTTTCAAAAACTTTTTTATATAATGTTGCAGAATCCAATTTATCCAGTATTAATTCAATACCTGCTTTTTGTGCTTCTTCTTTTAAAATTATAAAAGCAGGATCATTATTTTCACCTGTATATGATATTTCTACAGAAAACCTTTTTCCATTTTTTATCCATATACCATCTTCTCCCCTTACCCATCCTGCTTTATTCATATAATATTTAACTTTTTCTATATTATACTTTTTTGCTTTAATATTATTATTTGAATATTCACTATATCCAACATAACCATGCTGTAATCTATAATATTCATTTCGTAAAACATTTTTTATAATTTTTTGAAAATTCATTGCAAAAGCAAATGCATATCTAATATTTTTATCTTTAAATATATCCTTATCCTGATTTAAAAATAAACCGGATGCAGATTGCCTTGTATCATTAAAAAACCAAATTTTATTAATATAACCATTATTAAAAACAGTACTGTTTGATTTTTCATGCCAATATTCAGGACTCATTGCAGGGAATATATCAATTTCTCCTTTTTTGAATAATTCCCATATGATATTTAATTCTTTATAAACAGTAAATTTTACTTTATCAACATTAAATCTATACTTATAATATTTTAGATCTTTTGCCCACCAATCCTTTATTCGAGAAAATGTTACATATTTACCTTTTTTAAAATCAGTAATTTGATAAGGACCTGTTGTTGGAGGTATTTTCCAGTTATATTCTTTTATAAAATCATTATTTAATTCTTTAAAAAAATGACGTGGAATTGGACTTAAATTAGCATATAAATAAATATCATATTTAGCTTTTTTTAATACAACCGCAATTGTATAATCATCATAAACAATAACTTTATCAATTTCTTCCCTATAATACTTATTAATAGCCGGATCATTAATGTATTCTGATCTTGAAAACTCTACTTTATAAGCAAAATCATGAGCAGTAACAGGGATTCCGTCAGACCATTTTGCATTTTTATTTATTTTAAAAAACATTGTTTTATTATCTTTACCAAAAGCCCAATGAGTTGCCAGCTGAGGAATTATATTTTCTGTATTTGGATGAAGGGAAACAAGACTTAATCTTGAAGTACTTAAATAAGTTGCAAAACTTCCTTTAGAGTCAGGCCCATAAAGTCTAAATGTCAAAGGGAAATTATACATATAAGTATTAATTGTTCCACCCTTTTTTGCATTAGGAGATGCAAAAATAGGATCATTATTATTTGTTAACCATATAATATCTTCTGGAATATTTTCTTTAGATATTGGAGCTTTAAAAATTTTAGTATTAATTATATTATCTATTTTTTTATCTTTATTGCATGAAAATATCAAAAGTAAAAAAAACAATAATAAATAAAAAAAGTATGTATAATTTTTCATTTTTAAAAATAAAATTTTTCTGTGTACTCTGTATCTTTGTGGTAAATAAAATTTAATATTATTCATAAGTAGTATGCATTTTTGGATCAAATGCTTCTCTAACAGCTTCTCCAATAAAAGTAACCATAGTTAAAGTAAGCACCATTGCAACAATAACAGAACCGGCAATCCAATAATCACTTAGATTTGACCATCCCTGTTGTAATAATTCTCCCCAGCTTGGTGTAGGAGCTCTTAAACCAAAACCAAGATAATCCAAAGCAGTTAATGCTATAATACCTGATGAAATAGAAAATGGTGCATAAGTTACTATAATAGAAATTGTATTTGGAATTATATGTTTAAAAATAATTCTTAAATCACTTGCTCCTAATGATTTTGCTGCCATAACATAATCTCTTGTTTTTTCTTTATATGTTACTGTTCTCATTACCCATGTCATTCCTATCCAACCAAAAAATGCCATAATTACTATTAGAATAAAAAAACTTGGTACTGTAATAGATGAGATTATTATGACAACATATAAAAATGGAACATTTGACCATATTTCAATTATTCGCTGAAAAAATATATCAAATACTCCTCCAAAATATCCCATTAAACAGCCTATGCTGACACCAATAATGTAATTAAATAAAAGCAATATTAATGAAAAAAATATTGCTATCCTAAAACCATAAAATAATCTTGCTGCAATATCTCTGCCTGATTTATCTGTACCTAAAAAATGTTTATCTTTAAAAGACGGTGGAAAAGGAGGGTAATTATTTTCACGTAAATCATTTTCATAAGGATTATAAGGTATTATTGGTAAAATAAGCCAATTGCTATTTTTATTAATTTTAAATTTATTGTTTAAGTCTCTGTAATTTGTTTCGTAATCATATCCAAGGTCAAATATTTTACCCGGAATTATTTTACGATATGTTGGAAAATATAATTTTTTATTATAACAGACAACCAAAGCCCTGCTATTAATAAATACTTCAGCAAAAAAAGAAATAAAAAGAAATATAATAAAAACCAAAAATGAGTAATAACCTCTTTTTATTGATTTAAATCTTTTTATTTTTTTTATTGTTAATGGATTTAATCTAATCATCGAAATTGCACCCTTGGATCAACTATTGCAACACATATATCAGATAAAATATTTCCAATTAAAAAAAGGAGAGAAGAAATAACCAAAATACCCATTACAACAGGATAATCCCTATCAACTATAGATTCATAACCCAATAGCCCCATTCCATTAATATTAAATACTCTTTCAATTAAAAAAGAACCGGTTAAAATAATTGAAATATTATTACCAAAACTTGTAGCAATAGGTATTATACTATTTCTAAATGCATGTTTAAAAATTGCTTTTTTAAATGTCAATCCTTTTGACATTGCTGTTCTGACATAATCACTTGCTAAACTATCCATTAATGTATTTTTCATTAAAAAAGTCATTACTGCAAAAGATCCCAGTACATATGCTATAACAGGTAGAACAGTATGCCAGATTAAATCTCCGGTTTTTTGTATAATATTTAAGTCTGAAAAATTATCACTAACAAATCCGCCTAAAGGAAAAATCTCAAACCTGGAAGATAACAAAAGAAGCAGCAATATTCCAACTACCCAGCCGGGAATTGCATATCCAATAAAAACGACAATAGATGAAGTATTATCAAAAAGAGATTTGTGCCTAATTGCTTTAGCAATACCAAGAGGAATACAAATACCATAAATTAAAATTAATGAAATTAATCCAAAATATAAAGATATTGGTATTCTTTCTCTAATCATCTCCCATACCGGATCATGATATCTTGTAGAAGTTCCTAAATCCCATCTTAATAATTTACCAAGCCAGATAAAATAACTAACTACTGGCGGTTTATCAAAACCATAATATTTTTTAAGTTCTAATATTTGATCTTCAGATAATGGCTGGTTTTCTCCTCCTATTTTAGAGGAAGATTTACCTCCTCCCATCATTTGCATCTGCTGAGCTTGTGATATCATTCGTTCAATTGGTCCGCCGGGAACAAATCTGGTTATTATAAATACTAAGATTGTAATACCTAAAAAGGTGGGTATGATAAGAAGAAATCTTCTAATAAAGTATGCTTTCATTAATTCCCTTATTTTTTAAATTAGAAGATAGCTTTTAATAATAATTTAAATTATTATTAAATTATTTAATGTTAATTTTACTATTTTTTTTTTCGACTTCTTTTTTATTTTTTTTATTATCCAGCATAAAAGAGGATTGATTTATAATAGGAACTATAACATCAGCCGGACATTTCATAGCAGCTTGATATAAATCTTCTTTAGAATCATAGTTAATAAAAGCTAAATTATTTTCAACTTTTATTCTATCTACTGATGATGCTTTTTCACATAATTTACATCCAATACATCCTTTTTTACATATTTTACGAACAATTTTACCGGGGTCTAAACTTGAACAAGCAACAAAATATTCACCTGTAAAAGGAACCATTTTAATAACATTTGGGGGACATACACTTACACATCTTTCGCAACCAATACATAAATTCGCATCAATCCAAATTCTATTATATTCATCACGCATAATTGCATCAACCGGGCAAACTTTTATACAATTGCCTCTTCCAACACACCCATACTTACAGGCCTTATCACCTTTAAAAAAATTATAAACAGTTGAACAATCTTCTTCTCCATTAAATATATAATCTTTAGAAGCAATCGAATCATCACCAAGACAAAAAACTTTAGCTACCAATTTTAATTTTGCTTCTCCGGTTCTGCCTAATACTTTGCTAATTTTTTCCATAACTTCTTTAGCACCTGGTGTACATAAATTAATTTCTTCATCATTTTTTACAAGTGCTTCAGCATAACTGGAACATCCCGGATATCCACAAGCACCGCAATTAACTCCAGGCAGTATTTCAATTATTTGTTCAATTTTAGGATCAACTTCTACATGAAATATTTTAGCAACAATTGCTAAACCAATTCCAAATAAAAAACCTAATGAACCAAGTAATATAATTCCCAAAAATATTGACATATTTAAATTTCCTGTGATTATTAATTAATGATTTAAAAAACTTAACATTGATTTATCAGCAGCTAAAAATGCTAATGCCATTAAACCTGCTGAAATAAATGCTATTGGTACTCCCTTAAAAGGTTCTGGTATATCAGTTAATTCAAGTTTTTCTCTAATTGTTGACATTAAAAAAAGAGCTAATAAAAAACTAATGCCACCCATGAAACCATAAATTAATGCTGAAATAAAGTTATATTCATTATCTATATTTAAAACCGCAACACCTAAAACTGCACAATTTGTTGTAATAAGAGGTAAATAAATACCTAATGCATCATATAAAATAGGAATAGTTTTTTTTAAAACAATCTCTACAAGCTGTACTAAAGCTGCTATAACTAAAATAAAAGAAACAATTTTTAAATATTGTAAATCCCATGGAAGAGTTCCAACATATTTAATTAACCATGTAGGGACTAAAACTAAATGATAAATAAACCATGTCATTACACTTGCTAATGTCATAACAAATGTTACAGCAAAACCCATACCTAAAACCGAATCAAGTTTTTTACTTACTCCAATAAATGGACATAATCCTAAAAACTGAGAGAGTACAAGATTATTAATAAAAACCGTGCCTATAGATAAAGCAATTAATTCTCTCATTTTTTCTCCTTTTTATTCAGCTTTATTTTTATAGCATTAATACCGGCTAATAATAAACCAATAACAAAAAATGCACCTGATGGTGCAATAAAGATCATTCCACCGCTGTATATTTCAATTTCTTTATTAAATATCTTTAAAAAAAGTTGTGAAGTTTCTTTATTAACATATAAAAAAGGAGTATATAATGCTAATTTAGCATCTTTAATATATCCACTAAAATCAAAAAAAACTTTACCAAATAATTCTCTTACAAAACTTATAGCAATTAATGCTATTGTAAAACCCAATCCCATACCTAAAGCATCAACAATCGAATCAATAACTTTATTTTTACTGGCAAAAGCTTCTGCTCTTCCAAGAATAATACAGTTTACAACTATTAATGGAACAAAGATACCTAATGATTTTGCTAAAAAAGGCACATATGCTTTCATTAACATTTCGGTTATTGTTACAAATGATGCTATTATAACTATATATGCAGGAATTCTTACTTTATCAGGTATAAAATCTTTTAATAATGAAATTAAAATATTTGAACATAAAAGAACAAATGTTGCAGCAATTCCCATACCTATACCATTAGAGACCATTGAAGTTACAGCTAATGTAGGACATAGTCCTAATAATAAAATAAATACCGGATTTTCTTTTAATATACCTTTTGAAAATTCATAAAAATATTTATTTTTATTTATTTCACTATTATTCATTATTAATTCCTATAATTCTTTTTTTAATAAATCTACTGCATTTTTAATTGCGCCAATTACACCATTAAAAGTAATCGTTGCACCTGTAATACTATCTTTATCAGATGAAGAAAGCATATTTTTATTTAAAGGTAATGGTTTATTATCAGTATTGGTTCCTTTAAATTTAATCATATATTTATCATTTTCAGCTTTTTTCCCAAGACCTGGTGTTTCTGCATTATCTAAAAGCTTTACATTAAGGATTTTTAATTCTTTATCAAATGCTGTCATAACTTTTATTTTGCCGCCATAACCTTTCCCTTGTGATGAAACAATAT
Source organism: uncultured Spirochaetales bacterium (assembly GCA_964646595.1). GTDB lineage: Bacteria > Spirochaetota > GWE2-31-10 > GWE2-31-10 > JAFGQB01 > CAZYID01. Next base: position 7,163 of record CAZYID010000102.1, read on the forward strand.
ATCCAATTAATTCAGAATAATTATTATATGCTTCATAATAATAAACAGACTTTTTTAGACTTTCATCTATATTATGAAAATCTTTTTTATTTGAAAATTTATTAGCTTCAGGCATTAAAAGATTCATAGCTTCTTTTTCTGCTATTTCTTTATTTTTATTTATCTTTGGTAATGTAATCACATTAATAACACCTAATAAAAATACAGAAACAATACAAATTGAAGTAAGTTTTAAAGCTATAAATAATGCAGAATCATTATTTTTCATAAATATCTAATATCCTTATTCATTTGTTTTTTTAATAAATCCCATTGGTTTTATTTTAACATATCTATCAATAGCCGGAGTAAGCATATTCATAAATAATATTGATAAACTTACTCCTTCAGGCAGCCCACCAACCATTCTTATTAACATTGTAATAACACCACAGCCTATTCCAAATATTATCCTGCCTTTTCTTGTTAATGGTGTTGTTACCATATCAGTAGCCATAAAAAATGCTCCTAATATTAATCCTCCTGTTAATAATTGAAATAAAAAATCTCCTTGAAAATAACCTTTCCCAAATTGTTTACCGCCAAATATCCAGGAGATTAATACAACTGATAGAATATAACTTAATGGAATATCTAAAGTAATAATTTTTTTAATTATTAAATATAAAGCTCCAATTAAAAGTAAAAAAATTGAAATTTCTCCAATACAGCCGCCTTTATTTCCAAAAAAAAGATCAAAATACGATAAATCAGTATCCATTGTATGATTCATTAATTCAAGAGGTCCTGAAAAAATTCCTTTAAAAAACCCAAAAAAACTTGTTGCTGAAGTTGTTGTATCTATTCCCATTATTGCTGATGGATCTATTAATGCAGACTTAACTGCACCTAAAGGTGTAGCAGTAGTGATTGCATCTAATGCAAATGGGACTCTCCATGTAGTCATATGTTTTGTCCATGCAAATAAAGCAAAAATTCTCGCTGCAATAGCCGGATTAGCCCAGTTATTACCCAGACCGCCAAAAGCTTGTTTTACTACTGCAATAGCAAATATTGATGAAATTATTGGAATATATATTGGAACACTTGGAGGCATATTTAAACCAATAAGTAATCCTGTTAAAAAAGCAGAACCATCAGTAATAGTAATAGGTTTTTTTCTTAAATATAAACATAAAGCTTCAGTAAGAACAGAAAAAATAATTGAATAAATTATAATCTCAGCTGCATGAAATTTAAAAGTATATACACCAAAAATTGCAGCAGGCAATAAACATAGTGACACTAACCACATAATATTTCTTGTTAATTCATGTTTTAATAAATGTGGAGATGAAGAAATAATCATTTTTTGTTGTGAAAGTTCTTCTGTTTGAGATTCAGGACTATTAGCTTTATTATTAATATTATTATCCATAATTATTTTTCAAACCTTAATATTATATTAATTTTAATTTTTTTGAAATATCTTTTGCCATTTTTAAATTTTGAACAAGAGGAATTCTAGCCGGGCAAGCAAACGAGCAAGCCCCACATTCTTTACAATACATTAATCCTTCTTTAATTGACTCTTCAAATTTTTTATACTTTATATATTTATTTAAAACTGTAGGCATAAGCCCAAACGCGCATGCTAATATACATTTCCCGCAATTAATACATATTGAATCCTGTTTGTATTCTTCCAACTCTTCGTCTGTTAATGCTAAAATGCCTGAACAGCCTTTTGTTACCGGTACATCCAGGTTCATCTGGGAAAATCCCATCATAGGTCCGCCAATAATTACTTTTTTAACATTGGGTTTTAATCCGCCGCACTCGTCTATAACTTCTTTTATTGGTGTTCCTATTTTTACTTTTAAATTTCTAGGAACAACAATACCTGAACCAGTTACAGATAATACTCTATCAATTAATGGTTTATCATTTACAATTGCTTCTTTTATAGCAACAACAGTTGAAACATTACAAACTACACAATTAACATCAAAAGGAAGTTTATTAACCGGTACTATCCTGCCTGTTAGAGCTTTAATAAGCTGTTTTTCATCACCCTGTGGATATTTTGTCCTTAATGGAACAATTTTAACATCATATCTATTAAGACTTAATGTTCTTAATCTTTTAATTGCATCTTTTTTATTTGATTCTATTCCAATATATACATTTTTTGCTTCTAAAATTGTATTTATTATTTCAACACCTTCTAATAAATCTTCACTATAATCAATCATTAATCTATGATCACATGTTACAAATGGTTCGCATTCAGCGCCATTTATTATTAAAGTATCAACTGTTTTACCATCAGGTATTGTTAATTTTACATGGGTTGGAAATGTCGCACCGCCAAGTCCAACAATTCCGGAATCTTTTATTATATTTAAAAAAGTTTTTTTGCTTAAAGAACGCCAGTCAGCTAATTGAATACTTTTACCGGATTTTTTAAAAACTCCGCCCATTTCTATAACAACAATTTTACTTTTAACACCGGTACTAATAAAATCTTCTTTTATATCAATTACTGTACCGGGTATAGATGAGTGAATATTTGTTGAAATAAAACCGGTTGCTTCAGCAATTAATTGTCCCTCTTCAACTTTTTGACCAACTTTAACAACTATTTTTGGAGGGCTTCCTATATGCTGCATTATTGGAATATATGCAATATTAGGAACATCAGCATTTTCGATTTTTTTATGACATGTTAAATGTTTAAATTCTTCCGGATGTATTCCACCAGATCCAAAACTTTTTTCAAAAAACATTATAATCCTTGTAAAAATTAATTTGTCTGTAATATACAAACTTAATAGAATAGTGTCAACAATTTTCAATTAGAAAAATGTTGATAATTTGAATATTTTTTTAAAAAATTATATTGATTATTAATTTATCTCATTAATCCAACTTTTATAAATTTTAACTTCATTATCTTTTTTTCTTTTTACTGCACCCTGTATTAAAATATTTATTTTTTTTAAAATATTTTTTTTTAAAGCTATTCTTTTTTTTTCTATTATTTTTTTATTATTGAATAATTTCATCATTGAGATCACTCTATATTTATCCATTGCTTCATATTTTTTACTTAACTGATCAGAATGTCCGCCATATTTAATTATTGTTGGTTCACTGATAAAACCAACTTCTTCAAAAGCTGTAATTCTTAACCATAAATCATAATCTTCACAAACAGGCAATGATTCATCAAATAAACCATATTTTGTAAATATTTCATTTCTAAATAAAACTGATGAAGGAGAAATTAAACATAATTCTAAAGATTGCAGAAAAATATCTCCACCGCTTTTTTTATGTCTTTTTTTTTGATTAACTCTTTTCCCGTTTCTTATCCAAATTTCTTCGGTATGAACTAAATTAATATTAGGATGAAGCTTTAAATATCTAATTTGATTATTTAATTTTTCAGGAAGCCATTCATCATCACTGTCTAGAAATGCAATAAAATTATATTTTGAATTATTAATACCTTTGTTTCTTGAATAACTAACACCTTTATTTACTTTATTTTTTAAAAAAATTATTCTGCTGTCATTAAACCTTTTAACTAATTCTTCAACATTTTCATTAGAATAATCATCAATAATAATCAATTCAAAATTTTTATATTTTTGATTTAAAACACTTTTAATTGCGCGTTGTAAAAAATTTGTTCTATTGTAAACAGGAATAATAACTGAAACATAATTTTCCATATTAAAGTTAAGGTTCCAATCTATTTATATCACGTGGAAATAAACTTGCTTCTTTTACATTACTTAAGCCGCATAATTGAGCTGTAAAACGCTCTAAGCCTAGTCCTAATCCTCCATGAGGCGGCATACCATATTTAAATGCCTGCAAATATGATTCGAATAAATCTGTATTCATATTTAGTTTTTTCATTTTGTTTATATAATCTTGATATTTATGCAGCCTCTGTCCACCGGTTGTTATTTCCACCCCCCTGAAAAGTAAATCAAAAGAAAGTGTTTTAGATGGATCTTCCGGATCATCCATTGTATAAAACGGTCTTTTTTCTGAAGGATAATGTGTTACAAATAAAAATTCGGTATCCCATTCTGTTTTTGCATATTCACAAATTAATTTTTCTTCTTCCGGTGCTAAGTCATTTTCATTTCTATAATCTTTATTATAATTTTTATATATAATTTCATGTACTTCATCAATCTTAAGAGTAATTATTTTATCTAATTTCGGTATATCAATTTCTAATAATTCAATTTCATTTTTACATTCTGTTTTAATTTTATTTAAAATTGATCTTAATACATTAACCTCAACCTGTATAATATCATAAAAACTATTAATAAATCCCATTTCATAATCAAGTGAAATATACTCATTAAGATGTCTTGAAGTATCATGTTTTTCAGCTCTAAAAACAGGTGCAACTTCAAACACTCTGCCATATATTCCAACCATTATCTGTTTATAAAACTGAGGAGATTGAGCTAAAAATGCTTCTTTCTCAAAATAATCTAATTTAAAAATATTTGCTCCGCCTTCAGCTCCGGAATATACGATTTTTGGAGATGAGATCCTTGTAAAATCAACAGAAGTGAGATAATTTCCAAATTCATTAGCTATCGATGCGGCGATTTTAAATATAGCTCTTTCATGAGGATGCCTTAATGTTAAAGGTCTAAAATCAAACTTTGTATCAAGATTAACATTTAATTCTTTTTTAGTTGTATCAACAGGTAAGCTCGAATTATGAGAAGCTGATAGAACTTCGATGTTATTTACTTGAATCTCAAAATCACGAGGAAAGATTGCTTTATCTTTTATAGATGATTTTTTAACAATACCTTTAATTTTAACAGCTGACTCAACTAATAGAGTTTCAAGAGAAATATTAATATTATTTTTATCAATTACAGTTTGAATAGTATAACATGGCATTCTTAAAATCATAAAAGCACCCCATGCTAAAACTCTTAAATTTTGAATCATTCCGCATATTTCTATTTCTTTATTTTCAAAACTTGCAAAATCAATTTTTGTATTTATTTTTTCATTTATTTTAAGTTCTTTCATAAATTGTATACTCCATTTTTATTTCTGTGAAATATAAAATTTTATATATTAAATTGCAAGGAAAAGGATAATAATAATTACTTAAAAAATTTTATTCTTTATGATAAATTTTTTTATACTTTGTATTGCATCATCTGCTAATTTAACTTTTTTATCTTTACCTCTTAGCTTTTTACCATTATTATTAT
>CAZYID010000103.1:0-12407 GCA_964646595.1 uncultured Spirochaetales bacterium
TTTATAATTTACTTTACCGGTACATTCAACTTTTCCATAGCCATCAACACTTTCACCAATTTTATAAGCATTTACATTATATTTTAATAATTTTTTCAAAAATATTAGAATCACAAAAAATGCACAATTAATATTTATTTTCTTGACATTTATTAATTAGAGCAATATAATTTAAAAAAATAATAAAAGTGTATAAATATGAATAAATGTATTAAGATCTTAATGATTTTAATTATTTCTTTTATTATTTCTTCAAAAATCTATCCTCAAGAAAGCAATTCCAGTTTATTTAAAAAACATTTTATTTGTGCTGATTTTATCGGTGGATTTTCTTTAACAAATTTATTAGATTACGGCGGAAATGCTGGTTTGAGTGTCGGCTACATTTATCTTGTAAATGATTATTTCGGATTAGGTCCAGGCATAAATGGTTTATTCTCAATTATGGCTGTTAAATATTACGATAATAATCTTAATTATACCACTAAAGCAGATTTTCAATTCAGCGGCGGATTATTGCTATTTAAAATGATGATTGGTAACTTTAAAAAACGTCAGCTGGCTTTTTTATTAGACATCGGTGCTGGATGGATTGCAGGAATTTACGCCGGAATACTGATAAAATCATTTACAATAAAACTAGGTTACACAACAACTTATGTTGGTATTGCCCACCATATTTCTTTAAGCTGTGGATTTAAGATTAATCTTGGAAATTATTGATAATCGAGGTGTCTTATGAGAAAAAATAATATTTATATTGTTATTATTATCTTGATTCTCTTTGGATGCAATTCAAGTCCTTATAATAAGTTAAAATATATTCTTGATATTAAAGACATTGATTTCAAATCATTGAACAGTGGTAAATACAGGGGGGATTTTACTCATTACACTTATGAATGGGAAGTTGAAGCAACTGTTAGGGACGGTAAAGTAACCGATATCGAGATTATAAAATCACATGATTCCTATCTCGGCATTAAAGCCAGGGAAGTTTTAGATAGAGTCATTGATGAACAATCACTTCAGGTTGACTGTGTAACTGGAGCAACAAATGCCAGCAAAGCTTTTTTAAAATCTACAGAAAATGCTCTGGAAAAAGGTTTATAATTTATATCTCGTCAAATTTATCAAGCCATTTTTTATGTAAAATATTCTTTAACTTTCTAGAATTCCAAAAGTTTTTATTTCTTTATCAGTATGAGTAAAGATTTTTATCAGCATACTTATCGTATTAATCACAGTCATGACAGTTGAAAAAAGTTTATATTGAGATTACTTCGCTGCTTTGCTCCTCGTAATTGTTTGTTGAAATGGATTTCCGTTTTCACGGGAATGATAGAAATGGCATAAAAAAAGCGGGTTAAGAGCCGCCAGATCATTAAACTCCCCGCCCAGGGGCAATCCTTTCTGTATATATGTGGAAAATTATATTACCTGTGTTATAGGGTATTTACAATGTTTTATTGAAAAAAAATTCATCTAATATATTCTGAAATAAATATAACCTATCAGATTATTTTTGTGAAAATATTGACTTTTTGTTGAAGTTTAATTATATATTATAAAAAAAATATGATGGAGTAATAAAATGTTTAAAATTACTAAATTTTTTATTTCAATATTAATAATAGGAGTTATTATAATGTCAACACAACCAAATTTAAATGCAGGTGATAACAAAGAAAAAAGAGTAAAATGTTTTTTTGAAATTTCTGTTGACGGCAAACCAATTGGGAAAATTGTATTTGAGTTAAGAAATGACGTTGTTCCTAAAACAGCTGAAAATTTCAGAGCATTGTGTACAGGTGAAAAAGGATTTGGATACAAGGGTTCTTCATTTCATAGAGTTATTCCTTCATTCATGCTTCAGGGCGGCGACTTTACAAATCACAATGGTACTGGTGGAAAATCAATTTATGGAGAAAGTTTTAACGATGAAAATTTTATTTTAAAACATACTAAACCCGGACTTTTAAGTATGGCAAATGCCGGTCCTAATACAAATGGATCACAATTCTTTATTACTACAATTCAAACAGGATGGTTAGACGGTAAACATGTTGTTTTTGGTTCTGTAATTGAAGGAATGGATATTGTTAAAAAAATTGAAAACCTTGGCTCACAAAGCGGACAAACAACTAAAAAAATAATTATTACAGATTGCGGCGAAATAAAATAAAATCAGTTTAATATACATAGAGCTGTCTAAAACTTTTTTTAGACAGCTCTTTTTATTTGTACTATTAATCATCTTTTTTACCTTCCAATATTATTACAGTTATTTTTAATATAAAAAACCTAAACAGGTTTTTTGAGAGACTTGAATTATTTTAAAAAATCATATAAAGTATCAAGTGTTTTATTGAGGTAAAAAATGCAAAATAATCAAAATACAAAAAAAATAATTCTCATGGCAATTAACTGCCGTTTTTTACATAATAATGTTGCCCTGCATTATTTACGAAACTCGCTCAATATAAGTCATAAAAATATTGAAGTGAAATTATTATCACAAATACTTCATGATGATTTTATCAAGATCATTGAAAATATTTATTCAGAAAATCCTGATTATATAGCCATAAGTGTTTATATATGGAATAAAACGATTGTAGAAAAATTAATTGCTGAATTAAAAAAAATATTACCAAAAATTAAAATCATTCTTGGCGGTCCTGAGGTAAATTATAATGCAGATACATGGATAAAATTATATCCGGATATTGATTATATTATATGCGGCAGTGGTGAAAATGCTCTGAATGAAATTTTAGAAAATCCCGAGAATGATAGACATAATAAAATAAGAACCAGTCAAACAAATATCAATGATATTCCCTTTCCCTATAAAGATAATGATTTATCCAGTCTGGCTAATCATTATCTTTGTTACGAATCAAGCCGGGGTTGCCCATTTCAATGTATTTACTGTCTTTCCTCAAGAGATGACCATAAATTACAATTTCGTGATCTTGAAAAAGTTAAAAAGGAATTAGATATTTTCATTAAACATGGTGTGAGATCAGTTACGTTTATGGACAGGACTTTTAATATAGATAAAAATCATTCCAGAAATATATGGAAATTTCTAATAGAAAATAATCCTGATACAGTTTTTCATTTTGAAATTCATCCATCGTTCCTTGAGGAAGAAGATTTTGTGATTTTAAAAAATGCAAAGAGAGGATTATTTAAGTTTGAAATTGGAATACAAACAATTAATGAAAAAACACTAAAGATCATAAAAAGAAAAGATAATTGGCAAAAAAGTCATGATAATATTATGAAATTATTACAGATGAATAACATATATATTCATCTGGATATACTTGTTGGTTTACCGGGAGAGACCTTAAGCATATTTAAAGAAAGTTTTAATCAGGTTATCAATTTGGCTCCCCACTATTTACAAATAGGATTTTTGAAAATTTTGCCCGGAACACATTTATCTCAAATAAAAAGAGATTTTGGGATCGTCAATATGGATAATCCGCCTTATCATGTTCTTAAAACAAACAGTCTGAGTTTTGATGAAGTAATATTGTTAAAAAAAATAGATAGAATTGTCACTATCATTTATAATTCCGGTCATTTTAAAAAAACATTTGAACATCTCATAAAATGTTTTGATAATCCTTTTGATTGCTTTTTTCATCTCTTATCGAATATTTCCAGCGATTTTTTTCATATTCAAAGAGACTGGATTAAAACGACTCGTTATCTTCTGGATTATATTAAAAGCCATTTTAATAAAAAACAAAGATTTTTACTTGATTGTCTGCGGTGGGACTGGATCATGATGAGCCCGGGGAAAAATTTCCCAGGTGTAATCCAGGTAGAAACGGATTTAAAATTAAAAAAAATGAAAAATAAATTAAGGCCTATTTTAGAAAAAAACAATAGTATCCCGGAAAAAATAAGCTCAGAAGAATATAATATCTCCTCTATATTTATTCCTCAAACAGAAAAATTCAGTAAAATTATAAAATCAGATCAACCATTAATGATCATTAATAGAAATAAAATAAAAATGATCTTTAAACTAATGGATGATAGATTAGAATATTTAAATACAATTTAAAATAAGTTTATATCCAAATTTAATTCCAAAATAAAGCAACACAACTCCGGCTGCCAGGGAAATATATTTAAAGTTCTTATGATTAATAAAACGGACGCCTCCATATATTAATGCTGTTAGCATAATAAAGAAAAAAAGCACTCCAATTAAAATTCCTGAGCTTAATATTAAACTTTGTAAAAAAGAACCTTTATTTGAAGCAAGGTCTGCTCCCATTATTCCGGTCCAGAGTAATAACACTGCAGGATTAGATAATGTAAGAACTATCCCTGGAATAAAATGCTTTTTGCTGTTTACTTCCCCGGTAAGCACTAATTCTTTATTTATAAAGAAATCCTTAATTGCATTATATGCTAAATAAAAAAGAACAATTACTCCGAACATTAAAAGTATTGTATTAAAAAATTCTGATTCTATCAAAAAAGAAAGTCCAAAAACAACTAAAATAAGATAAATAAGTAAAGCAGCCATAACCCCAATACAAAAAATAAAAGCTGACCTCCAGCCTTCTTTAAGACCTCTTCTAATTACTTCAATATTTGTTGGACCAATTGGTGCAGTAATTGACAATCCTAATAATATTCCCTTTAAAATTGTATTCATTTTCTTTAATTCTCATAATTGATATGTTTAAATATAAATAAATACATGTTATCAATTTACTTAAACTTAATCAATTGTTTATAATTATTTTAAAAAAAATCAAAAAATCAAGCTTGTCCCTAATTATTCTTCTTTTAAAAACATTTTTGCTTATTTAATAATTTTTGATATACTTATAAATCAAAAAAATAAATTAAATAAATTATGATAATAAATAAAATTGCTATTAAAGATTTTATTTTTAATAAGATATACTTATTTATATTTTCATTAATAATAATCCTTTTATATTTTTTATACTTTTTTGGTGAAAAATACAGCATATGTATATTAATGAATTTAACACATATTCCCTGCCCTTTCTGCGGCATGAGCAGAGCATTCTCATATTTATTACATCTAAAAATCATGTTATCAATACAATATAATGTTTTGATAGTTCTATATGCTGCGATTTTTTTTGGAATAATAATTATTCAACTTTTACCAAAAAAAATAAAAATAAAAATATATTTAAAATTAATAAATAAAATAAAATTAATTAATACCATTTTTTACAGTATATTAATCATATCATTATTATTTGGGATACTTAGGATTTTTGATCATTTCCTGCATTTTATAAACTTTAAAGAAATTGTTCCTGAAAAAACACTTTTAAAATATTTTAAAAGTCTCAATATATAATAACTTTTTATTTTAAAAACATCTTATTAATTATAATATAAAATGAAAATAAAAACTCCAGGAGAATACAATTAAAGAAGAAAACTCATCAGCTTCAACAAAAGGCGAATACATAATTATTGAAACTCCGGAAAAAATAAAGATTGAATATCAAATAGCAAGTCCTTTAGCCCGGCTTGGAGCATACCTTATTGATACTATTGCATATTCATTAATAATTTTTATTATTGTAATAATATTATTTTTATTTAATTTAACTTCGATTTTAGCTACAATTAAAAGTAAAATATTTAAACCGGATTTATTTACAAGCTTATCTTATTTCTTTTTTTTCATTATTACATTTGTTATGCAATGGGGATACTTTATCTTCTTTGAAATGATGTTTAATGGTAAAAGCATTGGTAAAATATTATTAAGATTACGAGTAATTAATTATAACGGTAAATTTCTCGATTTTTCATCAAGTGTATTGAGAAATTTCGCCAGATTAATTGATATATATGCAACAGGATATTGGGGTGCAACAATATCAATGATGATAAATAAAGATTTAAGAAGAATTGGAGATTTACTGGCAAACACAATAGTTATAAAAGAACCAAAATTTAAAATTGATATTCCTGATTTTAATATCTATAATTTAAAAGAAACAGACATAGATAAAAAAAAGTTTATTAAAAAATTATCAGAAAACGACCTTTATGTTATAAGAAAATTTTTAAATACTGCTGATAGCTTTGATGATAACAAAAAAATCGAAATTGCTAATAAAATTGCTTTTGCAATAAAAAATAAATTAAATGATGCTGAAAATATTAATGATCCTATTGAATATTTAAAAAAAGTATACCTAGGACATCAAAATGAATAATCAATCAACTTTCAATGAAAACAACAATACCCTAAAAATAAAAAAATTCAGCAAATCAGAAAGATTTGTAAATGAACGAAAAGAATACTGGCAAAAACTTCAAAACATAATGGATAAGATCAACAAAAGGGGACAGAGCTCATTAAACAGTGAAGAAAATATAGAATTCCCTAATTTATACAGAAAAATCTGTTCAGATGCAGAATTAGCAAAAACATTAGAATTATCTCCGGACACAATAAGATATATTAATACTTTACTTCAATATTCTCATAACATATTATATTCATCTCCAAAACGAGAATTAAAAGATATTGTAAAATTCTTTTTAAATGATTTTTCAAAATCGTTTATTAAAAATTGGAAACCTATTTTAATTGTATTCTTATTATTTTTTGGAATTGGAGTAATTTCGTTTGTAGTTGTTTTAAATAATCCGGATTATGCAATTCATATTTTACCTGAACAATGGATAAATATGATGAAAAAATCTTATTCTGAAGATATAACAGAACACAGGGATATATATTCAAATATAGTAATGGCTGGTTTTTATATAAAAAATAATGTTTCTATTGCTTTTTTTAGTTTTGTATTAGGAGTAACTTTTGGCATTGGTACTGTTTTTATAATCATAAGAAATGCTATTTTCATTGGCGCTGTTGCAGGAGTAGTAGTATCATCCGGGTACAGTACAAATTTTTTTAATTTTGTTATAGCACATTCAGCTTTTGAATTATTAGGAATATGCCTTGCAGGAGGAGCAGGTCTTGCAGTTGGGTTGTCAATGATTATAACTACTGAAGAAAAAAAAACTACAACTTTTAATAAAAAAGCAAAAGAGGTTATGCCTGTATTATTTACAGCAGCTCTTTTTATTGCTATTGCCGGATTTATTGAAGGATTTATTTCTCCCACAAAAACCCCAATTATAATAAAAATTGCAATATGCCTTACATCACTTTTTATTATAATATTTTTTTCATATAAATTATTATTTATTAAATTTATAAGAAATTATAAAATATCTAAAAGAAAAAGTTTTATAATTAAATAAGGAGAAAAACATGACAAAAGAAGAACTGAAACCCATGGATTTAGGCGCTATACTGGATAAAACCTTCAGGATGACATTTTCTAACATGAAAAAATATCTAAAAGTTTTTTTAATGTATTTTGGAGTAATATTTGGCATAACAGTTTTTATTACGGCAATTATAATTGGATTTTTAATTGCTGCAGGATTTACGTTTGATGATTTTGGTCAGCCGGAAATTCTTGCTCCATTTTTACTTACAATAATACCGGTAAGCACAATTGCTATTATATTAATTATATTCATTGTAATAATATTTAATGGAATGATATATGATATTTTCGCAAAATCTTTTATTGGAGAAGATTGGAATTTTAAATCTTCTTTTAAATTTATAAAAAGCAAATTCTGGACTATTTTTTTAGCAAGCATCTTAGGTTTCTTTATACTTATTGGCGGTTATCTAATGTGCTGTATTGGTGTGTTGCCAATGCTGGCATTTGTTTCATTAATCCTGCCTGCAATCATTTGTGAAAATAAAAACTCAACAGGAGCTATAAGCAGATCTTTTAAACTTGTTTCTTATAGTTTTTGGAAAGTTTTTGGATCTATATTATTATTTATGATTATAGTCGGTGCTCTTAGTTTTATCTTTCAGATAGGATTTCAAGCTTTACCTTTTTTGTTTCAAACTCTTGATAATGATAATAATATTCGAATGATTATTTTTATTTCAATTTTTACTGTTATATTATATATATTATATCTAGCTTATTCAATATTAGCTACTGCATTATCTTCAGCATTTTATGTGCTTATATTTTATAATCAAAAAATAAAACATGAAAACTTTGGTGTGGAGTTTTTAGCTGATTCGATTGCTGTAGATCAGCCTTCGGCAACTGAATCAAAAAAAGAATAACTATTAAATCCTGCTGATTCCTCTAAGAAGCAGCAGGATTTTTTATTTTTAAAGAATACATAATCATGAAAAAAAATTTTTTTAAAATACTTTTAATTATTTTAATAATTATATTTACATATTCTCTATTTTCAATGCCGGAAAAAAATGAAGTTGAAAAAACAGTTAAAAAAGAAATAAAAAAAGAAATTGATAATAATAAAAGAAGTCAATTTATATCTGAATTTTTTTTATCAATTTATAATAAAATTAAGTCTATCTCATCATTTTTATTTTATGCAATTATTGTTTTCATAATTGTAACTGTAGTGTTTATTATTACATTAATAATTATACGAAATGTCTCGTCATCAAAATATTCAGCTCAAATGACAAGCGCAATTATAGAAGAACATAAAGAAAGCGTTTTTGATAAAAAATATTTTGAAAAATTATTAAAAGATAATGATTTATCAACAGCTATTGTATACCTGCATAGATGTACGATTTTTTATTTATTAAAAAATAAAATAACATATAATAAAAATATGACAAATTATTCTTTATATACAAAAATAAAAGATAATTCTATAAAGAATGCTTTTAAAAAAATATACATATTTTCAGAAAAAATTTTATTTGATGATTATTCAGCAAATAATAATGATTTAACAATTTGTAAAGATCTATATTATAATAATTTTATAACAGATAAAATATGAGAAGAACAATAGTATTAATTATATTATCAATAATAGTTACAATTATTCTAATTTTTATTTTTTTATTTATTAAATTTGTTATAAATTTTAAATATACAGAAGAATCATTTGATAAATATTTAACTTATTCAGGAAAAAATAAAAGCATCAAAATATTAAAAAAATTAAAGTATAAAGCAAGCAGGAAATATTTTAATTATAAAAAAGAAAAATATAAAATAATAATAGATGAAATACCAATCGACAAAAACTTAAATGATAAAAAATTAAAAGAAAAATTTCAAAAGTCAAAAGAATGGGTTTCTAAAGGCAAAAGATTAATTGTTTTTTATAATTCAAAAGATAACACAGATGACTTTATTTATCCTGATGAAAAAGATTTTATAAAAATAAAAATAAAATCTAAAAATTATTTATTAAAAGATGTAAATTCACTATATATTTATAAAAAAAGTGATTTAGGGAAATATAATAAAAATATTTTTTCAAATAAATTAATTCCAATATTAAAAATTAATAATAGAATTATTATTGCCGAAGAAAAGTACAATGAAGGACAAATAATTTATATTGCTGATTATTATATTTTTTCTGATAAATCAATTTTGAAAGAAAATAATGCAGTATTTCTAAATAATTTACTTAAAGATTATTATAAGGATAAAATAGCTTTTGATCAAGTTATAGATATTCCAAAAATAGAAAAGAAAAAATCTTTTATTTTTATGAGTAAATTTCCATTTTTAATGATTCAATTAATTATACTTACAATTCTATTTTTTCTGACTTTTTTTAAACGGTTTGGACCTCCTCTTAATTTTGAACAATTTAATAAAAGATCAATATTACATCACATAGAAGCTGTTGGTTATTTTTTTCATAAATCAAAAAGTCTTCAGTCTATTGTAAAAATATTTGATCAATATTTTTTAGAACGGCTTCAAAAAATAATAAAATTTAAATCCATTGATAAACAAAATATGTTAAACGATATTTTTAAAAGATATAATTTATCAAATAATGAAAAAAAATTATTTCTAATGAACAATATACCTGAAATAACAGAAATCCAGCATAGAAGAGAATTATTTTTAAAGAAATTAAAAAAAGGAGATAATGATTAACTCTCCCCATAATTTCTTATTAATATATTAAATCAAGAAAATCCTCCTCTCTCTTAAAAAGAAAGGGGAATTAAAATAATATTAAATACTAATATTAAAAAATTTGGTAGAGTTCTATTTTATAACAGGAGATATTATGGAAAAAATAAAAAAACCGGATGACTTTTTAAAATTATATGATTCAATTACTAATGAATTAAAAAAAATAATTAAAGGACAGGAAACAGTAATTAAATATGTTGTTGTTGCTTTATTAAATGGGGGACACATTTTACTTGAAGGCCTTCCCGGATTAGGTAAAACTTTAATTGCAAATACTTTATCACATATAATTAATGCTGATTTTAAAAGAATTCAATTCACCCCGGATTTAATGCCGGCTGACATTGTTGGAACAACGATATTTAACTATGAAAAAAATGATTTTGTAATTAAAAAAGGTCCGGTTTTTACTAACTTTCTTCTCGCTGACGAAATCAATAGATCCCCGGCAAAAACACAGGCTGCTTTACTGGAAGTAATGCAGGAAAGACAGGTAACAATAGATGGAGTTATATATAAATTAACCGAACCTTTTATCACTATTGCAACACAAAATCCTATCGAATTAGAAGGAACTTACCCATTACCGGAAGCTCAGCTTGATAGATTCATGTTTAAAATATTAATTAAATATCCTGAAATAAAAGATGAAAAAGATATGCTGATGATGTTTAAAGAAGGATTTGATTCTGAAAAACTTGAAAATACGGATCTTAAAGTTGTTTGTTCTAAAAATGAATTTGTGAAATTTAAAAATTCTTTAGATGTTGTTAATGTTGATGAAAAAATAATTGATTATATTATCAAAATAATTGATACAACAAGAAAAACTCCGGGAATAGAAGTTGGAGCCTCACCCAGAGCCACAATAGCGCTTTTAAAATCATCAAGAGCAATTGCAGCAATAAACGGCAGAGAATTTGTCGTACCGGATGACGTTAAAGAATCAGCTTACCCTGTATTAAGACATAGAATTATTTTAGAATCCGAATCAGAAATAGAAGGAAACACACCGGATGATTTTATTAATGAAATGCTCTCAAGGATCCAAGTACCAAGATGAAAAACGGAATCTTTCCAACAAAAAAAACATTAATTCTATTTTGTATTCCCTTACTTCTAATAATACTGTCATTTTGGATTTCAATCCTTGCATTTATTGGATTAAGTATAAATTTATTATTATTGATAATAATATTTTTTGATCTTTTTTTAAGCCCTAACTATAAGAATGTTGAAATTAAAATTGAATTTGAAAAATATTTAAGATTAAATAGATATACTGATTTCTTATTAATAATAAAAAATAAAAATAAACTTCCTGTTAAATTTTACCTGTTACTTGATTTTGATATTTCTTTTGATAAAAAATATTCAAAAAAATTACTTATAATTCAACCTAATCAAAAAACAAAAATTAAACTATCTATTTTTGCAAACAGAAGAGGTTTTTATGAATCAAAAAATTATTATATTAAAGGATTCACATTACTTGGATTACTAAATATTTATAGAAAATTTAATCATACATTAAAAATTAATGTTGTTCCAACAACATTTTCAAAAAATGAAAGCTTTAGATTCCTGCAAAAAATAATAAAAAAATATGAAGGAAAACAAAAAAACATACTATTTGGTGACGGTAAAAATTTTGAAATGCTGCGTGATTATAATAAAGGAGATGAATTCGGAAAAATAGATTGGAAAATTACTGCTAGAAGACGAAAACCGGTAACCAGGATTTACCGGCTGGAAAATAACTTTGAATTATCAATTATGATTGATTGCGGTAGAATGATGTCCACAGAAATTAAGGGATTATCATTACTCGATTATGCAGTTAATGCTTCAATTATTTTATCATTTGCTGCAATTAAAGGGAATGACAGTGTAAGTTTTACAGCATTTGGAAGTGATATAAAAAAATATATTCCTTCCTCTAAAAATATTAAAATAATAAAAAAATTAAATTATACTTTAACTGATCTTCAATACGAATTTGCTGAGTCTGATTACCATTTAGCATTTAGTTTCATTAAATCAAAATTATCAAAAAGAAGTTTAATAGTTCTTTTTACAGACATAATAGATGATTCTAATATAAAAATATATCATAAATATTTATCAATTTTAAAGAAAAAGCATATTGTACTTTTAGTGCTGTTAAAAGATAAAAACTTATTTGATACTGCAGAGTCAATACCAAATAAAAATATAACTATTTATACTAAAGCTGCAGCAGTAGACTTGATATTAAGACGTAATAAAACTATTTATAATTTAAAAAAATTAGGCATTGAAGTTTTGGACTTATTCCCGGAAGAAGTAACA
>CAZYID010000104.1:0-12181 GCA_964646595.1 uncultured Spirochaetales bacterium
TCGAGCAAAGCGAGTTTATCATATTTAACAACTGCATGCTTTTATTCATTGCTTACTATAAAAACGGGCTGAGGTTACAGGAGCTGCGCTCCTTGTCAAAAAACAGGCTAGGGCTGTAAGCCCGAAATAAAATCATATTGTTAAATATGTTACTCTTAAAAAAATACCATGCAAACAGTTGCTTGCTAAAAAATCAATCTGAGGTTACAGGAGCTGCCCTCCTTGTCAAAAACAGGCTAGGGTTGTAAGCCCAAAAAACTCAAATATTACGTAAAATAGTACCTAGAAATATTGATAACAACATTGCGCCTGTAATAAAACCAGTGCCTGCTAATATTTCACCTTTTATATCATAATCATTACATTCCAGATTCATTAAATATGGATTTTTAGGATCATAAAAAATGAGAATTTTATCTCCAGGAGAAATACTGTTAAGTTTTTCTTTTGCTTTATCATTATTATTTGAAGAAAAAATATGTCTCCCTTCATTATGATATTCAAAACCATTTATATTATACTTAACTTCACTAAAAATGTAATAAATATCTCCATCATCACTATCATAAAAAGATCGAATTTCACTTTTTTTAATAATACCCATAGTTTTACTCTTCATTAAATAAGCTGTTATACCGCCAAAAATAATCACAATTCCCCAGAAGTATAATAACAATACTGCAAAAAAAAGGATGATAGGCACCCAAATTTTACCTTCTACTTCTAACGGATTTTTACTTTTTGAATTAATTAAAAATAAAATATTATCACCAAATAATATTCCGGAAAATACACTAATAAGAAATAATACAGCGCATATTATAATTATATTTCTCATAATATGAGATGCAGGTCGAATTTTTATTTTATTTTGTTTTAAATTTTTATTTGATATTATTTTTTTTCTTAAGCTATAACTAAATAGTGATTCTTTAAATTTCATTATTAAAGTATTACTTTAAGTGTCCTTTTTAATATTATTAGTTTATTTAAAAACTTAATTAATTTAATAAAAATATTAATAATATGTCAATGTATAATTTTATATTGTGGCTTTTTTATTATTCAAGTATTACTTTAAGGGTACACCCTGACCGGGTGAAGGTCACGAGCCTGCGGTTTATGGCTCGTTTATTCTATATATTTTTTATAAAAAAAAAAGAAATAATAACTTTCTTTTACTTAAAAGCTCACTAGCTTTTTGTAAACTCAAAGTTTATAATTTTAATATGACCTAGGTCAATTTGAAAATCATAATGAAGAATTAAAAATTTTTTAATTTT
The DNA here is from genome assembly GCA_964646595.1 of uncultured Spirochaetales bacterium. Classification (GTDB taxonomy): domain Bacteria; phylum Spirochaetota; class GWE2-31-10; order GWE2-31-10; family JAFGQB01; genus CAZYID01. The sequence continues at coordinate 1,284 of CAZYID010000104.1, forward strand.
AACTCACTTCTAAAGCAATAATTGACATAGGAGGAATTTCTATAGAAAGATTATTTTCTTCAATTGATACTTCTTGAAATAAAACAGGTTTAACTTCTTCTGGATTTTCAAAGGTATTATGTGCATTCATTTTTTTATTAGTTAATATACTGGCTTTAACATTTTTTCGAATACTACCATTTAATTCACATTTAATTTTTGTTTTATCTAAATGATTCAAATTACATAGAGTAATATGAATTTTATTTTGAGAATCAATAGATGCAGAAATATTTATCTGAGGTATTTTTTTATCATTGTAATTATATTCTAAATTTTTAAAATTAACTTCTAATAGATCTGTATCGTGATGAACTTTATACATATTAAAAACATGATAAGTTGGAGTTAATATCATTTTTTCTTTTTTTGTTAAAATAAGTGCTTGAAGTACATTTACTGTTTGAGCTATATTAGCCATTTTTATGCGATCACAATGATTATTAAAAATATTTAAAATAATAGCTGCTACAAGAGCATCTCGAAGAGTATTTTGTTGATAGAGAAATCCTGGATTTGTTCCTGATTCAGCATCATGCCATATTCCCCATTCATCAAAAATAAGGCTGACTCTTTTTTTTGGGTCATATTTATCCATTATTTTTGAGTGTTTAGATATTAATTCATCCATATAAAATGTTTTTTTCATTGTTTCAAACCATTCAACTTCTGAGAAATCTGTTGCTGATCCTTTTTGCTCCCATTTTGGACCAGGAACAATATAATGGTGAAGACTTAATCCATCCATAAATTTTCCAGCTTCTTTCATTAGTATTTCTGTCCAATTATAATCATCCCCACATGCGCCACATGCAATTTTAAAAATTTTATTTCCAGAAAAGTCTCGTATATAGGTTGAATATTGACGATATAAATCAGCGTAATATTCCGGCCGCATATTACCACCACAACACCAGTTTTCATTTCCTACACCAAAATATTTTATTTTCCAGGCTTCTTTTTTTCCATTTTTTTGTCTCCAGTTTGCCATTGATGATTGACCGTCAAATGTTAAATATTCTATCCAATCACGCATTTCTTGTACTGTTCCACTCCCAATATTTCCACAAATATAAGGTTCAGTATTTAGCAATTCGCATAACAACATAAATTCGTGAGTTCCAAAATGATTATTTTCAACTTCACCTCCCCAATGAACATTGACCATTTGTGTTCTATTTTCAATAGGGCCGACTCCATCTTTCCAATGATATTCATCAGCAAAACATCCACCTGGCCAACGTAGAACTGGAATTTTAATTTCTTTAAGTGCATTTATTACATCATTGCGTATACCATTGGTGTTTGAAATTGATGAATCTTTTCCTACCCATATTCCCTCGTAGATACATCTTCCTAAATGTTCAACAAAATGACCATAAATGTTTTTATCTATTTTTGATTTTTTATTGCCTGTATCTATTTGCATTTGTATCATAAATAATTTCCTTTGTGATAATTATAATTAAATTGTATTAAATAAAAAAATATATTTTATAAATTAATTTTATTATTTATACTTTATATACTTTATATATTTTTGTCAATCATTGTTTTATAGTATTATAAATTACAAAAAATAATCTTAATTTATTATAATTTTTTTATTTATATAATATTATTATGATTATTGTTGACAAAATGAATTAATGAAACTAAAATTTAAACACAATTTAATTTTTCTTAAATAAAAAATCTTTTAGATCAAAAATTGGAAAAAAAACAAGTAATGATTACAAAGAACCGTTTTACAATAGGATATTTTAATCAGGTATTATCTGGAGAATGGTCTGTATTACCATGGAGAGGAATAGTAAATGCAGCACGTAAAAATAATGTTAATCTAATATCTTTTCATGGTAATACGATTTCTGATAAAAATGAATTTAATGAACAAGGGAATACTGTTTATGATCTTGCAAAAGGAGGATTACTTGATGGTCTCATTACTTGGAAGGGTAGTATTACTTGGCAAATGAATGAAAGTGAAGTAATAAATTTTTGTAAACAATATAAAGTACCAATAGTGACAATAGAAGGAGCTCTTAAAGGGTTTCCCTGTGTCACTTATGGAAATTATGAAGGTATGAGATTGATTGTTGATCATTTGATTAATGTTCATGGATATAAAAAGATTGGTTATATGGGGATTGTTGAAAATCATGTAGGATATCAGGAACGATATCGGGGATATACTGATTCTATGAAAGCTCATGGTATTACAATTGATCCAATGTTAGTTAAACCATGGGTATCATGGATTTCAACAATTGATAATCGCCCTAGTAATGAAGTACTGGATAATTGGTTAAAAGATGTTGCAAAATCAAAGTTAGAAGTAATTATAGGAGCATGTGATCCAATTTCACTTTGGATTATGGAACGTTTAGAGAATCTTGGTATTCATGTTCCTAATGATATAGCTATTGTAGGATTTGATGGTTTTACTCAAAGTAAAGTTACTAATCCTCCTTTAACAACAATTAATCCATCTTGGACTGAGTTAGGCACTATAGCATTTGATACAATGCTAGGAATATTGAATGGGAAAACTGTTCCAGAAAAAACAATTGTTCCTGCATATCTTGTTGTAGCCCGTACATGTGGTTGTATGGAAGAAAATGTAAATTTTGTTAATAATCAAAATTTTAAAAAAATAATCCCAATATCAAAAAATAAAAATATAATCAATGCAATGTATAATGTATTAAAAGGAACAATTAAAGAAGATATGATTCAAATGATAGAAAAATTTCTTGAAGCATTTCTCAAAGAATTAAAAGGAAAAAATAAAAACTATTTTCTAAGAATATTTGATGATATTCTTAGAAAATTAATTAAAGAGAAATATGAAATAATGCCTTGGCAAAATGTAATTTCTATACTTCAAAAGAATGTAATTCCTCAAATCCATAGACGAAAATATGTTAATAAGGCAAATATTTTATGTAATCAGGCACGTGTTCTTATTGGAAATACTGCAACTCGTTATCAAGCATGCAAACATATGGAAATGGAAGAAAGAATTGATAATGAACGTAGTTTTGGAATGAATTTAATTTCTACATTTGAACTCGATAAATTAATGGATTTACTTGCAGAAGGTTTACCAAATTTAGGAATTACTGGTTGTTATGTGGCTTTATATGAAAATCCTAAAACATATCAATTTCCTGATCCAGTATCTGAATGGTCAAGATTAGTTTTAGCATATACTGAAAAAAGTAGAGTTAAGTTAGATCAGGATGGAAGAAGATTTCAGTCACGAGAAATAATTCCAGAAGATCTATGGCCTAAAAATAAAGCATGTAATTTTTTAGTGAATCCTCTTTATTTTCGGGAAAATCAAATTGGTTATATTGTATTTCAGGCAAATTTATTAATAGGTAATACATATAATTTTTTAAGTAAAGAGATAAGCAGTGGTTTACAGGGGACACTTCTAATAAAAAAAATAAATACTCATTCTGAAATTCTTGAATCCGGTATAGAGGATTTAAGCAGTTCAATTGAAGAAATGGTAAAAAATATTGAAATGATAACAAATAGTATGTTCAATCAAGAAAATGCAGTTGAAGAAGAAGCTACTTCAATAGATCAATTAGAAAAAAATATTAGCAATATTACTGATATATCAAATAAATCTAAGGAAATTTCAAAAAAATTAGATAACATTGCTAGTATAGGTGTTGATTCAGTTAAAAATTTAATAAAATTAATCCAGGATATACACTCAAAATCAAAAAATATATTAGATTTATTATCTTTAATTCAACAAATTGCTGATCAAACAAAATTGTTAGCATTTAATGCAACAATAGAATCTGTTAGAGCTGGAGAAAAAGGAAAAGGATTTTATGTTGTTGCAAAAGAAATTAGTAAATTAACAGAAGATATCAATAAAAGTATATCAGGCATAGAGGGTATCTTAAATTTACTTATGAATAAAATAAACGAATCAGCAGAACTATCAGAGAAAACAGTAGAAGGATTAGATAAAATAATAGAAAACTCCCAATACAATACAGGGATATCAGATCAGTTAAATTCTGGCATGATTGAACAAGGAAAAGGAATAAATGAAATACTACAAATTACTCATAAACTTGTTAATATAACATCTGAAATTAAAAACTCTATGTCAGAACAAATGACTACAACGAAAGACTTTAAAGCTGCTTTATTAAAACTTAAAAACATAACTAAAATTAAAGATTAATTATTCTATCTATAATAGACACCTTAAATAGTTTTATATAAATTCGACATTCAACCTGCTAGATATTTTCATCTTTATACTCAAAAAAATCAAAGTCTGCATGATTTCTCTTCCCGGTTAAGTCCTGGCAGCACATCCCTACAAATGCTCCTGTAAAATGAGCACTGCCTTCACCCTCATCAAACTCATCGGATAAAGTACTGGCATCAAAGACCGGTTTAATATTATTCCAAGTCTTTCCATCGACAGAAAATAAAAAAAATAATTTGTCAAATTTTACATGGACTCTCAAGTAACAATTTTTTAAATCTTTAATAGAAATTTTTTTGTTAAGTGGATAATCAAAGTCTCCTTTTAAGCACGTCATTATATCCAGGCACTTTCCAATATCTTCGTCAAAAGTTATATAAAGATAATAAAAATTATAAGTATCATAAATGCAGATTAATCCAGCCATTTCTTGAAATGAATTTGGTTCAAACTCTACACATGTTGTTGCTGTATATTCGAATGCTTGCTGTCGTCTGGCAACTAATGATTGATTATGATGTGAACTTAAAGATTCTCTTCCCTTGAGCCTCAAATATCCAGATCTTTCTTTTAATGTCATAGTATCTTCATTAAGAGGAACTCTTAATGTCTGAAAGTTAATATTTAATTTATCAGAATCAAAATCATCTTTCATGGATTCTTTTTCCCATTTTACTTCAGGTAAATCAGGCGCCGGAACTAAAACATCAGGTGTATTTTTTCCATTTTCCATCCTTATCCAGCCGTCATCAGTCCATTTAACTTTCTGTATTGCTGTCTCTCTTCCCAACACACATCTTCCTTTCGACGGCAAAGGCCTGCCGCACAAATGAACCATATACCACTCGCCATTTTGTGTCTCTACCAAAGATGCATGCCCCGCTCTTTGCAGTTCCAATCGAGGATCATTAACAGAAGTCAAAATTGGATTAACTGGGTCTACCTCGTATGGGCCAGTTATAGATTTAGAACGCGCCATAGTAACAGCATGTTCTCGTTCTGTACCACCTTCTGCAGTTAAAAGGTAATAATAACCGTTACGTTTATAAAGATGCGGACCTTCTGTTAATCCAATTTCTGTTCCTTTGAAAATATTAATAACATTTCCGATTAACTTTTTTTCTTTTATAGAGAATTCTTGAAGTAGAATTCCAGCAAATCTATTTTTATTTTTCCTATGATCCCAAATCATATTTAAAAGCCACTTTCTTCCATCATCATCATGAAATAACGATGGATCAAATCCATAACTATTTAGATAAATTGGGTCTGACCACTCACCATCGATTTTTTCAGATGTCACCATATAATTATGTGCATCTTTAAATATTCCTCTAAAATTTTTAACATCTGTGTATATTAAATAAAAAATCCCATCGCTAAAAGATAGGCAAGGAGCCCATATTCCACAAGAACTAGGATTTCCTATCATATTTAATTGTGATAAACGATTTAAAGGATGTACAATTAATTTCCAGTTGATTAGATCTTTTGAATGATGTATTTGTACGCCTGGAAACCACTCAAATGTAGATGTTGCGATAAAATAATCATTATCTATTCTTAATATAGATGGATCTGGATTAAATCCGGGTAATATAGGATTTTTTATAGTTTTCATAAATACCTTTGTTATCTTTAATTGATATAATTATTTATTTTTAATATTATCCTTTTACTGCACCTGCCGTTAATCCTTCAACTACATACTTTTGCAGGATAAAATAGATAATTGAAATAGGCAGAATTGATAAGGTTATAAATGCCATAATCTGGTGCCAGTTAGATGAAAACTGTCCCTGAAATTGCATTACCCCTAACGGCAGTGTATATGCTTTATCATTTGAGAGAACCAGAAGTGGAAGTAAGAACTGATTCCAGCTCTGGATGAAAACAATTATTGTTACAGTGGAAATAACAGGAGTTGATAGAGGAACAATTATTCTTCTGAAGAATGTCATTAATGTACCGCCATCAATATTGCATGCATCCTGCAATTCATTAGGAATGTCTTTAAAAAATCCTGTATATATAAAAACACTTAAAGGCAGATTAAAAGCTGCTTCTGCAAGGATGACTCCCAGCATACTGTTACCAACACCTATTGTCAGTTTCAGACTTCTCAACTGAAGATAAAGAGGTAAAATAGCTACTGTTAGAGGGAAAAGCATTCCCATTAAAAAGAAATTGTATAGAGCCTTTTGACCCCAAAATTTTATACGAGAGAGCCCTAATGCTGCAAACATTGACAAAATATTCACAAGAACAACAGTCGAAATAGCTATGATCATTGAGTTGAGCAGAAAACGCCAGTACGAACTAGTTACTCCTAAAATCAGTTTATAAGTTTCAAAAGTGGGAGGAGTTGGGATTCCAAAGGGATTGGAAAATATTTCACCCTGATCCTTAAATCCACCGAAAAAAAGAACCATTACAGGAAATATCATTATGAAGGCAACAATAAGACTGATAACAAATCTCAATATATTTAATATCTTTTTTCTGGTAGTTAATGATATTCCACTTGCTTTATTTTTTTTGATCATTATTTATTTTCTCCTACTACATACTTCTGATATATAATATTAAATACAAAGCAGATAAGAAAAATAACTACTGCTACAGCACTTCCATATCCATACCTGTTACTGCTCAGTCCATAATTATAAAGATACGTAACTAGGGTTTCAGAGGCATTAACCGGCCCCCCTTTTCCCATAGCCCAGACAACATCAAATATATTGAATGATCCTATAATTGATAAAAATACGGAAATAATAATAGTACTTCTCATACAGGGAATTATTACATGCCGGATCACCTGCAGCTTTGATGCACCATCAATAATAGCTGCATTTTCCAAATCTTTAGGTACGTTCTGAAGTCCGGCAATATATATAATCATATGAAAGCCGATATATTTCCAAAATATTACAATAAAAATGGCACCGAATACAGTAGAGGTATCACCAAGCCAGGCTATTTGACCTATCTGCCCCTCAGCTCCAAGATTTCCCGTAAAGAGTCTGTAAAAAAAAGTCGGCAGTCCAACTTCAGGATGATAAATAAATCTCCAGATAATACCAACTACTATTTCTGTTAGTATAAAAGGGAAAAAATAGAAAATCCTGAATATAGTAGATCCAAAATATTTATTCTTTCCAACCATTAAAGCAAAAACAAAAGCAAGCGGCAGCTGAAAAAGGAGGGAATATATTACAATTTTGATATTGTTCCAGATAGCTTTTAGAAAAATCGGATCTTTGAAAAGAAAAATAAAGTTTTGAAAACCTCTGAATTCAGAATTACTTTTAAATGGCCCACCTCTCCATTTGAAGAATGAATAAAATCCTGCCTGGAAAACAGGAACAATAACCATCATTATAAACAATAAAAAAGCAGGTCCTATTAAAAAAACTACCAGTAATACCTTTTTAAAATCATATGTTCTTTTATTTACTAATTCTCCCATACTTATTTTCCTTTTCAATTAGGTAATATAAAGCCTACAAGCTTAATATGATTTAATAAAGAATAATTATTTTGAATATTCTTTATTAAATTATATTAGGTTTAAAAAATATGGAGACAGAAACAATTTCTGTCTCCTGTATTCTATTTGATCGTGATAATTATTTTATTTTTCCATCTGCCAAGTTTTATCAATCATTGCAGCAGCTTCTTCAGGAGTTGATTTACCTGCAAGCAGAGATGCTACAGCATTTTGTACAGCACTTCCAACTGCTGAAGGCAAGAACTGATCGTAATAAAGCTGATAATATCCAGCTTTGCTTACTGCTTTTGCGATTTCAGCTGAATTTCCTTCCAAAGCTGTTTCAGCGCCTTTAACTACAGGAATAATTCCTTCGTTTTTGACTTTTTCTTTCTGGATTCTAACAGAAAGGTAGAAATCAAGGAAATCAAGAGTTTCATCAGGAGCGTTTTTACCAACAATATATCCATTTCCGCCGCCCATTACGTCTGTAAGTTTGCCTTTTCCGCCTGCAACTGCAGGAAATGTAAAAATACCCATTTTGTCAGCGCCGATGTAATCGTTGCCTGCATTAGCTTTCTGTACTGCAGGAGCCCACTGTCCCATGAGTTCTATTGCAGCAGTTCCGTTCCCAGAAAGACGTGCCTCATCATCATATGTTGCACCAAGGAAACCAACTTGAAATGGTTCAAGAGCAGCAAGTTCAAGAAGTTTTTCACCAGCTTTAACAAATGTTTCATCTTTGAAAGATCCGCTTCCACCATAAGCAGCGTTAAATGCTTCAATACCACCGATTCTCATGGCAAGATATACCCACCAGTAATGAGTTGGCCATTTGTCTCCGGCACCAAGAGAAATAGGTACGTATCCTTTTGCTTTAATTTTTGGAATTATTGCAAGAAGATCATCAAAAGTTTTAGGAACACTTACTCCGCATTTAGCAAAGATGTCTTTGTTGTACCAGAAAACAACTCCGCCCATGTCATAAGGTGAGCCATAATATTTACCATTATAGCCGTATACACCTAATGCTCCGATACCAATTTTCTTTGATAATTTTTTTTTAACAAAAGGCGTAATATCCCTGAGCATGCCCAGGTTGGCATACTCTACCATTACACCACCGCCCCATGAATGGAAAAGATCTGGCGGATCACCGGCATTGATTGCAGCTTTTATTTTCTGTTTAAAAGCTTCATTTTCAAGGACTGTCATTTCAATAGTTACATTTGGATTTTCAGCCATGAAATCCGCTGCATACTGCCTGTTCTCTTTAGTTCTTTCATCTTCAGCACCACCTCCACCGGAAAGTAACCACCAGTTTATGGTTACTTTATCTGATTTCTTTTTCTTAAAAATGCTCCAACCAGAAAAAAGTAAAGTCGTAATAATTAAGACCGGTAAAATCATAATTAATAACTTAGATTTTTTCATATTTTTCCTCCATATTTTTTTTTTTGCCGAATTCCGGCAAAATTTTACTCTTCTTTTAAAAAGAGTTTAAATAAATACTTTATTCTTCAGCCTTAACAGGCTTAAAAAATCCTGAAAATTATTAAAAAAAAGATTTCATGTTATATTATACAACTTAAGATATAGTAAAATAATTTGTAAAATATTACACTATTTTATTTTTATACAGTATAGGGGATTTCCCCTTTTTTTTTTAATCAAAATAGGGGTTTCCCCTTATTTTTTTTAAAAAAATCATAACAAATATGCAACTAAATATATAATTGCTTTTTATAAAAAATAATTTTTTGAATTTTGGGATAAAGCAGGCATTAATACTAAAATAAAGTATCATGAATATATGGGGAATAGATATAAGGAAAAAAAGGAAGATTGTGAAAATTGTTTAAAAATTTGTAACTTTAATTTATTCATAAAAATAAACCTCTTTTAATTTTATTGAAAATTATAAATTCATAAATTGAAATTTTAATTAAGTTTTTATAATAATTATTATATTTGAATTTTATATCCTTTTTGATTAATTTTTCAATAAAATCAATAAAAAAATATATATTCTTCTTTACATACGCTCTTCCAAAGCCTTCTGAAATTCTTCTCTTAAAGGAACACAGCTAATTACTTCATAACCTTTTTCTTTTATCATTCTTTTTGTATCGTCCCCTGTCCAGAATTTAAATTCATTGATGCGTAAATCAAGATCACCGGTTATCTTTTTATCAGATGGTTCAAAACCCTGGTGTGTAAAAAGGTAATAAATTCCTGGTTTAAATTTGCTGAACATTTTCCAATATGCTTCTGCTCGATTTTCCAGAGTCTCATCTTTATTCTCAATTCTATAGATACCTGTGTAGGAGGTTAATAAGAAAAAAATTTTTTCTTTCAGTGGAACTTGGTTATAAAATGGACTTATGAGAGGTACTCTGTATTTTTTTGCAAGATTATAAGCTGTAACAAATAATTCTGCAGATTGAAAGTAACATCCCATGTGTGAATCCAAATGTGTAATATCGATTCCTGCATCGATAATCTTTTTTATCTGCGCTTCCCATTCTTCTAAAGCTTCTGCAGGAATAACATTTCGCGCTGCTTCTTCCGTAGTATCCCACATCAAACCAGATGAATTACGAAGGCTTGCTCCTTGCGTCAACGGCTTCCAGTCGCCTGTTAATGTAAGATGAACTCCAACTGGAAATTCCGGATGCTCTTTCAATAATTTAATAGCTCGTTCTATGTCATGTCCATTAGCTATGACGCTTGTTGAACTAATACCTCCTTTAAGAAAAGCCTCTATTGTAGCATCTGTAAAAATTTCAGTAACTCCAAAATCATCACCATTCACTATCAAAACAACCTTATCTTTATAAATATTTTCAAGCATTGATTTATCTCCTTTTATCGAATTAGATTTAGATTTAGATTTATTGACTTGTTTACAACAAATAATTATTAAAAAAATTAGAAGATAGGCAAATAAAATTGCCGCGAAATTATTTTTATTCATTCCTTTCCTCTTTACTTGTAAAAATAATTAATAATAGATTGTAATTCACTCTAAAAAAAATATCAACAAAAATTAAAATTATATTTTTTCCCGTTTTTTGGTAAGCAATGCAATGAAAGTATGCGGTTGTTAAATATGAT
>CAZYID010000105.1:0-12120 GCA_964646595.1 uncultured Spirochaetales bacterium
AAGCAGAGTTGTTAAAAGATAAAGATTTATCAGATGAATACCTTACAGTTTTACTTCGTGAAATGAAGAGTATTCAGGCTAAGCCAATAAAGCTAAAAGAGTTTGATTGGATTTCAATAGACACAATTAATAAAATCGAAAAAGCCGGGATCTCTAATACACAAGTATTGTATGAAAGACTCGGTAAATCAATAGAAAGAAAAGAGTTTGCTAAAACAGTTGGTATTGATGAAAAAAATATTATTGAGTTATTAAAATTAAGTGATCTGGTAAGAGTTCAATGGGTAAATACAACCTTTGCTCATGTGCTTTATGCTGCAGGTTTTGATACAGCAGATAAAGTATCAAAAGCAGACCATGAAGATTTATACAATAAAGTTTCATCAAAAAATGAGAAAATGAAATTGTACAAAGGAAAGATTGGCTTAAATGACATGAAGTTTTGTATTGAAGCTGCAAAATATATTGATGCAGAAATTGAAGTATAAAAAAACCTCTGTGTTTGTCTGTGAAAGTCTGTGGCAAAAACTTTTTTATATAATTTAATACAGGTAACGATTTACAAGAATGTAAATCTTTTCCTTAGTATTGACAAAAAAAATATAATCAAGTATATGAAGTTATTCATATATTTACTAAAATAAATCTATAAATTATTTCCGGAAATATTCAAAATGCAGGAACATAAAAACATAATAATAAAAGGTGCCAGGGAGCATAATCTCAAAAACATTGATCTGGTTTTACCACGAAATAAACTTATTGTCATTTCCGGTGTAAGCGGATCAGGGAAGTCATCATTGGCTTTTGATACTATTTATGCAGAAGGGCAGAGGCGTTATGTAGAGTCTTTGTCTTCTTATGCAAGGCAGTTTTTGGGACAGATGGAAAAACCTGATGTAGAATACATTGAAGGTCTTAGTCCTGCTATTTCTATAGAACAAAAAACCACGCATAAAAATCCCCGTTCTACTGTTGGTACAGTAACAGAGATTTATGATTATCTTCGTTTAATGTTTGCCAGAGTTGGAACTCCTCATTGTTACAGCTGCGGTAAAGTTGTTGAAAGTCAGACTATTGATCAGATAATAGAACTGATACTTGATCATAAAGAAGATACAAAAATGCTTATCATGGCTCCGATTGCCAGAGATAAAAAAGGTGAGTTTCAGAAGATATTTGATGATACAAAAAAGTCCGGGTTTGCAAGAGTTAGAGTTGACGGTAAAATATATGATGTTGATGATAATATTAAACTTGATAAAAACAAAAGACATACAATTGAGATTGTTATAGATAGAATAAAGATCAGAGACAATATACGTAAAAGAGTTGTTGACTCTGTAGAAACTGCGTTAAATCTCACAGACGGTTTAGTTGCAGTTGATTATGACGGAACTACAAAGCTGTATTCGGAAAAGTTTGCATGTATAGAATGCGGTATCAGTTATCCTGAGATCCAGCCTCGTATATTTTCATTCAACAATCCGCATGGCGCATGTCCTGAATGTCATGGACTTGGTGAAATAAGAGAGTTTGATGTTGATAAAATAATTCCTGATAAAAGTATTGCTATATCAAAGGGCGCAATACTCACTCATAAGCCCAGATATAATTATGTGTATCAGCAGCTTACTTCTTTAGCTGATCATTATAATTTTGATTTGTCGATTCCATGGGAAGATCTGCCTGAAAGAATACGTGATATTATTTTACATGGTTCAGATGAAGAAATAAGTTTTTATTATGAGTCAAAAGAGAGAAAAGCCAAAGGTGAATATTCCGGCAGGTACAAAGGTATAATGAATGAAATGAAACGGCGTTACAGAGAGTCTACCAGCCAGGGAGTAAGAGACTGGATGGAAAGTTTTATGACTTTTCGGGGATGCAGTGAATGTAATGGTAAAAGGCTGAATAAAATTGCGCTTTCTGTAAAGATAAATAAAATAAACATTGTAGATATAACAGAGTTTTCTGTAAAAGAGAGTAAGCATTTTTTTGATAATTTAAAATTATCTGATGTTCAAGCTAAGATAAGCGAACAGATAATAAAAGAACTCAAAGCAAGGCTCAGATTTTTAATTGATGTAGGACTCGAATACCTTACACTTGACAGAAAAGCAGCTACTCTTTCAGGAGGAGAAGCTCAGAGAATCAGATTAGCTACACAGATAGGCTCAAGACTTGTCGGTGTTTTATATATACTTGATGAACCAACTATTGGTCTTCATCAGAGGGATAATGACAGGCTTCTTTCTACACTTAACGATTTAAGAGATATCGGCAATACACTTATTGTAGTAGAGCATGATGAGCATGTAATAAGAAGCGCTGATTATGTGGTAGAATTAGGACCAGGCGCCGGACTTCATGGCGGTAAGATTGTAACAAAAGGCACACCTGAAGAAATAGAAAAAGATGAAAAATCATTAACAGGCAAGTTTTTAGCAGGCATAAATGAAATCCCTGTGCCTGATAAAAGAAGAGAAGGCAATGGTCATGAGATCGAATTAATCGGTGCTAAACTGCATAATTTAAAAAGTATTAATATAAAAATACCTCTTGGTAAAATGACACTTGTAACAGGCGTAAGCGGTTCAGGTAAATCCACTTTAATTAATGATATTTTATTCCCTGTACTTATGAATGCTCTTAATAAAGGTAAAAGAGAAGAAAAGGGCTATAAAGAAATAAAGGGTATAAAACATTTAGATAAAGTTATTAATATTGATCAAAGCCCGATCGGCAGAACTCCAAGATCAAACCCTGCTACTTATGTAGGATTATTCACACATATAAGAGATCTGTTTGCAAATCTTCCGGAGTCAAAAGTCAGGGGTTATAAACCCGGCAGATTTTCTTTTAATGTAAGAGGCGGCAGGTGTGAGCATTGCCAGGGCGGGGGAGAGATAAAGATTGAAATGCATTTTTTACCTGACATTTATATCAGATGTGATGTGTGTAAAGGTGAAAGATATAACAGGGAAACTTTAGAAATTAAGTTTAAAGGGTATTCGATTGCTCAAATTCTTAATATGTCAGTTGAAGAAGCTTTAACTGTTTTTGAAAAGTATCCTCCTATAAAAAGGAAATTATCAACTTTGAATGATGTAGGGCTTGGGTATATTAAATTAGGTCAGTCTTCACTTACATTGTCAGGCGGGGAAGCTCAAAGAGTTAAACTGTCTTTAGAGTTGTCAAAAAGGCAAACAGGCAAAACCATTTATATACTTGATGAACCCACTACAGGACTTCATTTTGCAGATGTAAAACAACTTGTTAGTGTATTAGACAAGCTGGTTGATCAGGGTAATACTATGATAATAATAGAGCACAATCTTGATATTATTAAAATTGCTGATTATATAATTGATCTTGGGCCTGAAGGCGGTGACAAAGGCGGAACAATAGTTGTTGAAGGTTCTCCGGAACAGGTGATTCAAAATTCTTCTTCTCATACAGCTAAGTACTTAAAAAAAGTATTAAAAAAGAAATAACACCTGTCAGGTTTTAGAAATCTGACAGGTGTTATTTCTTAAAGGTCATGACTTATACCATCTTTTTGATTTTTTAAAATTTTTAATATTTCGATTATACTCGGTTCATTTTTTACCTCGCCATGAAAGTGTAATCCCAGTTTCATTTTACCGGAAATCTGATCTCTTTCACGCCATCTTAGTAAAACAGGCACTTCTTTTAAAATTTTAGAAGATGATTTATTCTTTTGTTCAAATTTCAATTGTAATTTAGCTGCCTCTTCAGTGCTTATTTTAATCTCCAGTGGCAGGAACACATGTAAACCAATACCGCCGGGTGCAATTTCAAGAAAGGCTACAGAAATCCATTTGCCGTTACCTTTTGATATATATAAATATATATTTTTGTCTATTAGTTCTAATTCATCATCACTGATATCTATTTTTGTTTCTTTTTCTTTTTTGGATTCATTAAATATATCATCTATTTCAGGAAGATCACCAATCATTAATTTCCTCAAATCATTAAAAAATAATATAAATATAATTATACTTTTTTATAATTATTAATGCAACTGCTTGATAAGATTATAAATATTTTATTTTATTATGTATTAAAGCATGGATGTGTTTTAAAGAATATATACTTATACTCTTTATTGTCTTCTAATGTCCTTGATTCTGAAATCTTTTATAACATCTGATAAATAAGAAAAAACTTTTTCCACACATTCTTTATGGGTTAAATGTTTAAAGTTGGCATTATACCATTCTTTTTGATTGTGATCTGATATAATTAATTTTAAATCAATATCAGGGATTCTTTTTTCTTTTATTATTGATTTTAGTATATCATATATATTATTTAGTAAAAAAGCAGTTTCTTTTAAAATATAATAATATTCTGCTTCTAATTTTTTTTGATTCACAGGAACTCTTTTAAAAAGATCAGCATAACTTCTTGTTATTGGGGGATCATTTTTGTAATCATATTTAATCAATAACTGATAATGTAGTTCTGAAAGCATTGATTTGGTTGTTGTGCTTCTATCATTATTATAAATATTTGTTAAAGCCGGCCAATAATTGTTTAATAAATTTCTTATTGCTCCTATTAATTTTTCTAATTCTTCATCTGCTTCAAATGATAACTCAGGTTTTGGATATTTTTCAATTTTATTTCTGTTTGCTTCAAAAACTTTATCTGCAAAACTTGGGCCCTGTTTATCCAGTTCTTTTTGTTTCTCAATTTCTTTTTTTTCTTTTTCACTATTATATAGTTCATTAACAGCTTCTATTTCAGCAATTAAAAACATGGAAAGATCACTTGAAGTTTTTAAGACGTTTAAATATCTATCATCAAATGAATTTAGAAGTGACCTTGGTTTATTAAAATCAGTAATTAAACTATTATATTTTGTTTTAATTTTTTC
The DNA here is from genome assembly GCA_964646595.1 of uncultured Spirochaetales bacterium. Lineage (GTDB taxonomy): Bacteria > Spirochaetota > GWE2-31-10 > GWE2-31-10 > JAFGQB01 > CAZYID01. The sequence goes on from CAZYID010000105.1 coordinate 4,910, forward strand.
AACTGTTTGTGCAATTTCTGTATTTGATAATTTGTTTCTCATAAATCTTGCCTGTTTTTTTATTATTATTTTAATATTATTAATAATAAATGTAAATTTATTATTATATTATTTCTTTTTTTGTGTTTTTTAGAGTAAATTAATAACTTTATAAATGAAAATACTTTTTATTTATTGTATAATAGTAATAGTTAATTATATCAGTTTCAAATTAACTTGACAAAACATTTAAAAAAATATAATAGATTATTTTTAAATGATATTTTTGGGAAACATTCAGGATAAGCTATGCTTAAGGTTGTAACATACAACAATGAAATCTTAACAAAAAAATCTCAAAATGTTGATAAAATTAATAAAAGCATAAAAGATTTAGTGAAAGATATGTATAAAACTATGTATTTTTCAAATGGAATGGGTCTAGCTGCTGTTCAAGTAGGTATATTAAAGAGAATTTTTATAATGGATATTAAAGAAATTGGTAAATATGTTATGATAAATCCGGTAATACTTGAAGCATCTGAGGAACTTTCAGTTTATGAAGAAGGATGCTTATCTTTACCCGGCATAGCACATGAAGTTGAAAGATCTAATATAGTAACTGTTGAATATCAGGATCTGGATGGTAAAAAGCAGAAATTAAAAGCAACCGGATTATTAGCCACCTGCATTCAACATGAATATGATCATCTGGAAGGCATTTTATTTATTGATAGATTGCCTCCGGAAGATAGATTAAAAATGATTAAAGCATACAATAAATTAAATATAGTTTAATAAAAATAATGATAATGAAGAAGTAATGAAGATAATTTTTTTATCGTCAGACAAAATTGCATTATTCACATTTTATAATCTTGTTAAGCATCATAAGATAGTTGCTGTTGTTACTCAGCCTGATAAACCTAAAGGCAGATCACATGAGTTAATACCTTCAAGTATAGCTGTTGCAGCTGAAGAACAGAATATTCCTGTTTATAAACCGGAAAATATAACAATAGATTTTATTGAAAAATTAAAGGATTTAAAAGCTGATTTATTTATTACATTTGCATATGGAGTAATATTAAAGGAAGAATTTTTTTTTACTGCAAAAATGGGCGGTATAAATATTCATCCTTCATTATTACCGGAATTAAGGGGGCCGTCACCTATTCAGGCAGCAATTTTACAGGGCATGACTAAGTCCGGATTGACTATTCAAAAGATTGCTTTAAAAATGGATAGTGGAGATTTATTGTTTCAAAAGCCATTTGATATTCTACCGGAAGATGATGAAATAACTGTAGAAGAAAAAGTTTCAATTATAGCATCAGATTCGATATTACCTGTGCTTGAAAAAATTGAAAAAAAAGAGTTAAATGCGATTCCACAGGATGACTCGAAAGCAACATTTTGTAAATTAATTAAAAAAGATGAAGGCTTAATTGACTGGCATGATAAAGGGGAAAATATTATCAATAAAGTCAGGGCATTTGTAAAATGGCCGATTGCATATAGTTTTTTAGAAAAGAACAGAGTAAATATTTATAAAATAAAAGTAAATAATATAATAAAATTTGATGATAATAAAGATACTGAAGTTGGGGAAATTATTTTTGCTGATAAAGAAAATGGAATTGTTATAAAAGCTTCAGATGCTTTATTAAATATTGAGCTGCTTCAGCAGAGCGGAAAAAAAATATTAGGATGGAAAGATTTCTTAAATGGACATAGAGATCTTTTAGGGAAAAAGTTTAGGATGGAGTAAAGAAAAACATGGAATATTTTAAAGATATATTTAGTAACATAGCTTCTTCAATTTTAATAAGTCCGGATGACTCAGAAGAACAGAAAGCAAAAAAGATAAATCTGTATTATTTTATTGGTTCACCAATAATATTGATAATTGTTTGCTGGATCATTTTTATGGTTTTTACTACTTCTAATAACAATGTAAAAGTACCAATGGTTAAAGGTGATTCTATTTATAAAGCGATAAAAAAACTTTCTGATAAAAGATTAGTAACAAGTGTTATTACAAAATATACAGATGAAGCTGAAGCCAATATAGTTTATTCACAGAGCCCAAAACAGGGAACTCCTGTAAGAAGGGGAAGGCTTGTCATGTTGAATGTTTCTTTGGGACATGCCAGATCCGAATTACCGGATTTTATAAAATCAGATTTATTTGATGTAGAAGATTTTTTAAATGAAAAGTTTCCTGCTGGAAAACTTCCTTTTAAAATAGAAGATCCTGTTTATAAGTTTAATGATAAAATTGAAAAAGGTAAAATTTTTAAGCAGGAACCTGAACCGGGTATCCCGATTTATAGTATTAAATCATTAAAATTTTGGGTGTCAAACGGTTTAGAAGATGAAAGTACTAATACTATAAAAAATTATGTCGGCAGAAATATTGAAGATGTTTCAAAAGAACTTGTAGAATTAGAATTATATTATTCTTTTGAATACGAAATTATAGATAACAGAACAGATGATATGATTGTAACAGCACAATCTATTAATGAAGGAAAAATGATTGACGAATTAATGGAAGAAGGAAAAAAGATTGTTCTTAAAGTTAATAAATATTTTAAAGTTGATAAAGATAAAATAAGCGGCACATATCCGCTGGAACTTCCAAAAAAACCTATTCCTTATTTTACTGAAGTAAAACTTAAAAACGAGGGTTCAAAAGAAAAAAGTATTTTTAAAATTAAATCAAAAGGCGGAGCTACTTATCCGGTTTTGTATAGCGGCTCTAAAGATTCTAAATTATTAATATATTATGATGATAAATTTCAGAAAGAAATAAGTTTGGATATGGAATTAAATCTTGAACAATAATAATAAATTATTATAATTAATACTAGTAACGAAGATTTAAATATTTAGGAAGTAGATGGAAAATTTTAAAAAGAAGAAATTAAGAATAGCGTATTCTATTTGCGGAGAAGGTCACGGACATTACGGAAGAAATGTAGAGATAATTAGAGAATTATTAGAAAGATTACCAAATTGCCAGATCGATCTTTATCTTTATGGAGATACATTAAATATTTTTCTAAAAGATAAAATGATTTGTAAGCTCGTAAACATTTATAAGATTAATGGATTTAGATTCATTTATAAGAATACAGGTATTATTAAGTCTTTAACTTCAACAGGATTCAATAAAAACAATATATTAGAATTTATTAAAATATTAGAACTTAATTTTCTTTATGCTATATATCTAATATTTAGAAAAGTTTTTAGATTAAAAAATAATAAATTTTTTAAACATAATTATAAAAGGCAATTTAAGGATTTTGATTTTGCACTTACAGATTTAGAACCCTTATTGCCAAGAGTTGCACTGTTACGGGAAAAGCCTTTTTTAACATTTGATAATCAGCATGCAATGCTTTATGGTGATGTTAATATAAAAAAGTTTAATTTCAGTGAAAGACTGGAATATTTATTTATTATAAATTTTTTAAAAACATATCATCCAAAATCAGATTTATCAATTTTAACTACTTTTTGTGAAGTCCCTGTAAAGTCAAAGTATGTTAACAGAGTAAAAGCGGTTGGCCCGTTGATCAGGAGAAGAATAACTGCAGTTAAAGATAAAATAAGTTATGATGATTATATCCTTGTTTATGCCCACAAAGTTTTAGGCTCAAAATTATTCCCTATTTTAACAAAATTAAATGATTTTAAATTTATTGTTTTTACTACAGATAATTTTAACGATAAAGATTTTAAATACAAAAGAGATTGGATAGAATATAATGCTATTGATCCAATTAAATTTATAGATAAATTAGCAAAATGTAAAGCTGTAATTTCTACTGCAGGCAATACTCTTTTAAGTGAAGCAATTTTTTTAAAAAAGCCTTTTTTTGGTATAGGATTACAGGGACTTTTTGAACAGAGACTTAACCTGTATTTATTAAAAAATACAGGTTGGGGTGAAGGTTGTAAAATAACAGATTTATCTGAAAAGCATATATTAAATTTTATAAATAATATTAATAATTATCATTTGAAAATAAAAAATGCAAAAACCGAGGACCATACTAAAAAAATAGTTGATTTAATTATTGAAAAGATTTATCGCGATGTTGTTATTAAACAGAAAATTGCAAATTAATATTTAATCAAGCATATGTATCAATATTTTTACCGATTCCTGGAATTGAAGGAATAGTATTATTCAATGATGAACTAATCTGGGTTTTTGTCACCATTGCTTGTCTTATAAATCTATTTAAAGACTGAGAGATTTGAGCCATTTTGTAATATGATGATATGTTAATATTATTATTTATATTCATAATAAAAATCCCGCTATACTTTATAAATTAATTAAAGTATTCTTATTAGAAATTTTCGGAATTTTTTAATATTTAATTAGAACCTTTTATTAAAATCTTTTTGGATTGAATGATGTAGATTGTTAAACTTAATAAAGAAAGAAAAGTAATGATAGAAAAGAAAATGTAAGCAGTAATATTTAAGTAAAAGTTATAAGTAATAATAGTGTTTTCATTCAGGTTAATCAAAATAATTAACAATTGTTTTAATATTAATATTGTTAGAATCATTATTGAAAAAATTGATTGAAAAATAGTTTTTATTTTACCATAGATATTTGCCGGAAGACTTTGACCTTTTGATATAAAAAAAGGTCTAAAGAAAATATGCATGAATAATTCTCTAAATAATATTGGCACAAAAAAATACAATGGCATTAATTTTAATATTAAAAAAGTAAAAAAAACTATAATAAAAAATATAGAATCAGTTAATGGATCTAAATGTTTTCCAAAATTTGTTACATTATTATTTTTTCTTGCAAAATAACCATCTAAAGCATCTGTAATAATTGCTATAATAAAAACTACTAATGACAGAATTTCAATAATTAAGATAGCAATATTTGATAAATTGAAGTTAATGTAATAATAAAAAAGAAATAAAAAAACCAAGCCAAAAAAAACTCGTGAAAGGCTTAACATGTTGGCAAAATTTAATATTTCTTTTTTCATTTAAAAAAATATATATTAATAATTTTTATAAGTCAAAACAAATAATATAAAATGTACATGAAAATTAATATAAAAAGAATGTGAGTATTTTTTATAAAAATTTTGAAATTCTTATAAAACTGATAATTTTATGATATAATAATACGATAATTTAGTATATTATATAGAAATAGAATTATCCACGAAAATGTTTACAATTTTAATAAAATAAGTTAGTAAATGTTTTGTCTCTAATTTGATTATTAAGGAAAGATGATGACATTTGGCTTAAGAAGTAAGTTTAAAATCAAGGAACAGTTGTTAATAATGATTATCCCATTTATTATAATTCCTATAGTACTGATATTATCAGTAAGAGTCTACTTTTACAATATTATAAAAACTAATAAAACTGATTTAAATGTTTCAATGATAAATCAAATAATAATAATGATTAATGATAAACATGATGATAGTAATAGTTCTCAAAAAGATTTTTCTGAGTTTGAAAGAACTTCTCTTTTTGAAGAAGGTTTAGTTTATATTTTAGAAAATAATAATATATTATATTCCAATTTAGAATCAAAAAATGTTGAACAAAAACTAGATTTTGATAAAATGTATTTACTGAATAATGAACAGTTAAAAAAAATATTAAACGCTAAATTAACAGCCAGTAAAGAATATAAAATTCAAAAAGGTTGTTTAATATTTGATATTAAAATTAAGAATAAAAAATATCAGGGATATATGCTGAATACAGAATTTTTAGTTAATAATATTAGTAGAATTAAATTCCTATTTTTTTATCCGGATTCAAAATTTGTTGATCCTATTTATCCGCTTATTTTTTTTATATTGTTTATTTCCCTAATTATTTTTATTATTGTTGCAACAATTTTTAATAAATTTAGTAAAGTCTTTTTATATCCTTTAAATAATTTGGGATATGCAACTAAAAAAGCCAGTCAGGGATATTTAAATTTTGATTTTATTTCAGAATCAACTGATGAGATGGGGCAACTGTATAAAAACTTTACTGAAATGATGAAATTTAATAAATCAGTACTGGTTGATATTGCTAATTCTTCTAGTAATCTTTATGGTTATCAAGGTACTTTTGAGGATTCAATAAAATCTTTTTATGAAAAATTGAAAAATCAAAATATAGCAATAGAAGAAAATTCAAAGTTAATAAAAGACTTTGATGAATCAATGGATAAAATGATTCAGCATATTAATAATGTTAAAGGTATAGTTGATCAGGCGCAGAATCAATCAAATGATTCAACAGATTTAATAAATGAAATGATAAACAATATTAATACTATAGCTGAAACAGGACAGCAGATTAATTTTATTGCTGAATTGCTGAATAAAATTTCTGAAAAAACAAGACTTCTTTCTGTTAACTCTGCTATAGAAGCAAGCCGTGCAGGTGATGTTGGTAAAGGATTTGGTGTAGTTGCCACTGAGATACGAAAGTTAGCAGTTTTAGCTAAAGATTCGGCAAAGGAAATTGCAGAGCTTGTTAAAGTAAATGATTCAAGAATTATATCAGGTATCAATAAGACTACTGAAGTTCTTAATTCATTAAGAATTATTAATTCAAGTATTAATATGATTAATCAAATTATGGATCAAATTAATAAAACTACACAAGAAGGGAAAAAGAACAGCCGATCTATTATATCTGCTGACAGCAATTTTATTGATATAACAAAAGAGAATATAAAATCTTTAGATTCGATTGATAGAGCTAAAAATTATTTTAAAATAGATTTAGAAAAAATTAAAAATGCCATTAAAAAGATTATTTTTGATGTTAGAGAAAAAGTTGTTATACGGGATGTAAAATTATACAAAGAAGAAGAAAAAGTCGAATATAGACGACCTTCTAACATTAAAAATATATTAGGTGAAAAAAAGAATAAAAAAGAGCTTAAATCTTTAAGAAGTTTAAAAAAAGTAAGAGAAAGAAAAAGATCTAAATTGGATTCGGTACGAGCTGTTACATTATATAAACCTAAAAAGTCAATTTTAGATAAATTTAAAAAATAATTTATTTTGTTATAATTTATATTAATTATCTATCAATAAAGAAATTATCACAGTAATCTAAGGGGACTTCTAAATACATGCTTTGAAATTTATACGAAGAGATTTTTTTCTGAGGCAAGGCGCCAAAACCGCAATATAGTATGTCTATATGAG
>CAZYID010000106.1:0-7487 GCA_964646595.1 uncultured Spirochaetales bacterium
ATTAATAAAGTATAAATATTTTTACTTTTATTTATTGCCACAGACAAACACAGACTTTATTTTTTATGTAATTTTGATATAACAAAATATTTTATTTTTTATCTTTATACTTTTCTATTTTTATGTTATATATCAATGTATTTAAAAAAAATGTAAAATTATAGACTATTTTTTAATTATTTTTTATTTTACTTAATATTATTAATAAAAATTATTTATTTTATAATCATTAAAATTAAAGGAGTTATATAAATGAAAAAAATTTTCTTATTAATTATATTATTTTTATTAATTTCAAGTTTCCTGTTTTCTCAAGAGAAACCAAGAATTCTTGTCTTAAATTTAAAACCAATTAATGTTGCATCCTTTTTATCAGAAGCTGTTTCAGACAATATTTTTTCAATGATGCCAAAATATACAGATTTTCAACTAATCAGTAAATCTGAAGCTTTAAGGATCTATAAAGAATTAAAAATTACTGATCCAAACAGAATTGATGATGATGTTGCAATTGATATTGCTAAAAAAGCAAATGCAAAACTTTTATTAACCGGAAGTCTTAGCCAGGTAGGCTTTAAGTTATTTCTTAATACAAGAATCATTGATGTTGAAAAAGAAATTGTTGTATACAGTAATTCTTTTGATACAACCAATAAAAACCAAATTTGGGATTATGTTGAACCTTTATTAAAGGATATTGCTGAAAGCAGACTTGATATTATTGAAAATATTGTGAAAAAAGAAAATATTGCAGTGTTAAATTTTAATACTGTAAAATCCGGCTTAAATAAAGATGTCTCAATTAATTTTACAAATTACATTAACACATTCTTAAAAAAATATAGATATTACAAAATTATTGAAACAAATGAAGTTAACAAAGCTCTAACAGAATTAGGATTTGATAAAAAAGAGTCATTATCAGAAGATGATATTAAAAAAATTGGCGAAAAACTTGATGTTAAACTTATCTTGTTTGGAGATATTTCAAAAAAAGATGATTATTACATTTATAGTGCAAAAGCAATGGATGTTGAAAAAGGCATAGTAGTTTTAGGCAGAAATTATTCTTCCAGATCTTTAATACATTTAAAAGAAATTGGTGATAGGATTGCTGTGGTTCTATCAAGTGATGCAATAATGGAAGTTAAATCAGATATAATAAATGTTGAAAAAGAAGAGTATTCTTTTCATTTAAATAAAAGCAAAAAACTATTTACAGCATTTTTAGCCGCAGGTCTTCCATTAGCATTAACAGGATTAGGCTCCGGTATTACAGGCGCTGCTTTATTTGGTGTTTATACATATCGTAATAATAATTTATCAAATGTTAGCGATGATGGGACATATTATGACCAAAATTCACAAATGTATCTTGCATCAATTATTTTATTAGGCGTTATATGTCCAATATTTATTATTCCGGGAGCTGTTTTATCATTTATGTCAATTGGATATTATATAAAATATAAAAGAAATAAAGCTAAATTTAACGAAATTACATATTCTCCAATTATAGAATTTGAAGAAGATAAAGTTTCAATGGGATTAAAATTTAAATTTTAAATGTCATAATTTTAATAAAAAAGAAGCATTTAATAAATGCTTCTTTTTTTAAATATCAATATTATAATTTAGTAAATGTTTTAATCAAAATATCAAACCCGATATTTTTTTTACAAGAAATTTCACATATTTTTATACTATTATTTATCTTTTTTACATCATCAATAAATATTTTTTTATTAAAATTAGTATACTCCAATAAATCTATTTTATTTAAAATTACTGCTTTTGCCTCTCTGAATAATAATGGATATTTACTTGGTTTGTCATCACCTTCTGTAACACTTAAAACAGCAATTTTAACATATTCACCAATATCAAAATGAGCAGGACAGACAAGATTTCCTACATTTTCAACAAAAATAAAGTCTAATTCGTCTAATTTTAACTCATTTAAAGCATTTTGTATGCTAATTGAAGGAATATAGCATCCTGACCCTGTATTAATTAAAATAACAGGAACATTATACTTAGCTAATCTTTTTGCATCTTTATCTGTAGCACAGTCCCCTTCAATAATGCCGATTTTATATTTATCTTTTAATTTCTCTAAAGTTCCTTCTAACAAAGAAGTTTTTCCTGAACCGGGCGAACCTATTATATTTATCATTTTTACATTTTTTTCTTTTAATAACCTTCGTATTTCATCAGCTTTATTTTGACTCTCATGCATAACGCTTTTCATTACTTTTATTTCCATAAATTACTCCTATTTTAAGCTACAAGACTATAACAGACTTTAATTTTAAAAATAACTAAATTATATAAAAAATAATTATCAATGAACGTCTGTGTTAGTCTGTGGCAAAAAACATACAACAATAATATTAAAAATACATACATTTATATTTTTATCATTTGCCTCAGACTAACACAGATGGATACAGATTTTGTGTATTGAAATTAAAGATTAAAAATTATTATGATTATTCTCCTTCTATACTCTTTATAATTAACTCTTTACCTGAAATAATTTCAAAATCACTGCTTTTACATTCCGGGCAATTATAATTATTTACATGTAATTCAAACTGATTATTACATTTTATACATTTTCCTGTAATTTGGTGAAATTCAATGTTTAAAATAGCATTTTTATATTTTGTGTCTTTTTTCGATGAATTAAAAGCAAAATCAAGTGTTTCGGGAACTATTTGAAGCATTTCACCAACTATTAAATTTATTTTATCAATTTTTTTTAATCTTTCTTTTATAACAATGTCTTCTATTATTTTAAATAGATTTTCTATAATACTAAACTCATGCATATTATTAACAAATCCTTGGTAATTGTAATCCTGAAAGCATATCAATAATTCTACTGCCTCCAATTACAGTATTTAATACAGCTTTACCTTTATGATCTTTAACGATCTCACCGATAATTTTTCCATTTTTCCCTGCAGGATCATTTTTCCATGCTTTTATTATTTTATCAGCGTGATTATTATCTACAATAATTAATACTTTTCCTTCATTAGCTAAATATAATGGATCAAATCCAAAAATCTCACATAGCCCGTTAACACTTTCTCTTACAGGAATATCTTTTTCTTCAATTTTAATGCCAATATTTTTATTTTTTAACACAATTTCAGCTAAAATTGTAGCAAGACCTCCTCGTGTTATATCCTGCATGAATTTTATTTTATCTGACACATTCATTGCTTTTTCTATTAACTTATTTAATGAAGCGCAATCAGATATAATTTCATCTTTTAACTTTATTTCATTCCTTTGCGACAGGATTGCTGTTTCATGATCACCAATGTAGCCGTTTATTATTATTTTGTCTCCAACCTTAATATTCTGTTCATAAACATTATATTTATCTTGAATTATTCCAATCCCGGAAGTATTTATAAATATTTTATCACACTCCCCTTTATTCACAACTTTTGTATCGCCTGTAACTATAATAACACCGGCTTTTTTTGCTTCATCAGCCATTGAAGAAACAATCTTTTCTAAAACAGTAATACTTAAACCTTCTTCTATTATAAATGACGCGCTTAAATATAACGGTTTAGCGCCGCTTACTGCCAGATCATTTACAGTCCCGCATACTGCTAATTTACCGATATCACCGCCGGGAAAAAATATTGGATTAACAACATACGAATCAGTAGTAAATGCAATCTTAGAATTATCAATTTTTAATACGGCAGAGTCATTCTTTTTTAATAATTCTAAATTATTAAAATATTTTAAAAAAATTTGATCAATAAGGTCATGAGTTAATTTACCTCCGCTTCCATGGCTAAGTAAAATTTCATTATTCATAATTTCTGTACCTATAATATGCACTGCATGCGCCTTCATTAGAAACCATGCATGCACCAATTGGATTTTCGGGAGTACATTTTTTTGCAAAAAGATTGCAATTTTTAGGGGTTTTAATGCCTTTTAAAATTTCTCCGCAAATACAGCCTTTGTCTTCAATTGTTTCATCTAAAATTATATTAAAATTTTTTTCAGCATCATATTTTATAAAATCTGTTTTAATTTTTAATCCGCTTTTTTTAATTATTCCAATCCCGCGCCACCAATCATCTTTTAACTCAAACACTTTATTCATAATGTTTTTTGCTTTAATATTACCCTCTTTTTTTACAGCTCGTTTATACTGTATTTCAACTTTATTATTAGATTCTTTTTGACAAACTAGCATCAGTATTGACTGCATAATATCAATTGGTTCAAATCCTGAGATCACACATCCAACATTATATTTTTTAACAAGAGGTTCATAAATAACTGAGCCTGTAATTACACTTACATGCCCGGGGCAGATATATCCGTCAATCATTACTCCTTCATCAATAATTGCCTGCATAGCAGGAGGCATTATTTTATGAGAACTTACTACAAAAAAATTATTTATTTTTTCTTCATTAGCTTTTAATATAGCAGAAGCTGTAGTTGGCGCTGTTGTTTCAAATCCAATAGCTAAAAAAATGATGCTTTTATCTTTATTTTTTTTAGCAATATCTAATGCATCTAAGCTTGAATATACAATCCTTATATCCTGACCATGAGCTTTTTCTTTTAATAATGATGAATATGACCCCGGAACTCTAATCAAATCACCAAATGTTGCAATTATTACATTATTAATTCTACTGTAGGCTATTACTTGATCAATATATTTTTTACTTGTAACACATACAGGACAGCCCGGACCTGATAAAAGTTTAATGTTTTGAGGTAATAATGACGGGATTCCAAATTTATGAATAGCATGAGTGTGTCCGCCGCATACTTCCATTAAAGAGATGTTTTTATTACTTGTTTTTTTTATTTTTTCTGATAATTTTAATACTAATTTTTTATCTCTGTATTCATCTATATATTTCATTTTTACATAACATTTTTTTGCCACAGATAAAAACATACAGACATTAATTAAAGTTTCATAAAAAAATGATATTAATTTCCATGTAAGTCTGTGACTCTAATTTTAATTATTGCCTAATGCGTCCTTAATCATATTTAATGTAATTTCAGCTTCTTTTTTATCTATTTTTTCTATTGCAAATCCGGCATGGAGTAAAACATAATCTCCAATTTTAACATTATCTATTAAATCTAAAGAAGAATTATATACAGCTCCGCCAACTGAAACTTTGGCTGTCTTATTTTTAATTTCGATTATCTCTGCCGGGATACTAAGACACATTGTTTTCTCTCCTTTTTCCAGCAATTACTAATTGCCCTAATGAAATTCCTCCGTCATTTGAAGGAATCATCATTTGGGAGTATACATTAAAATTATTTTTTATTAAACCTTTTTCTGAGCCGCTTAGTATATATTTATTTTGAAATATCCCGCCGGATAATACAACTTTATTAAGATTAAATTGCTTTTTAATTTTTAATGCTGTTTCTATTATTATATTGATTATTGAATTATGAAACTTTGCTGATATTATTTCTTTGCTTGTTTTTTTATGAACATCCAAAATAACTCCTTTTATTATATCATCTGTTAAAATTGTATCTTTAATTTCACAATTATAATAATCATTAACATTATCTTTAATAATTGATTCAAGTTTCATAGGAGCTTCTGCTTCGTAACTTGAATATAAACATAAATTCAAAATAGCACTTATACTATCAAAAAGTCGTCCGGTACTGGATGTTAATGGGCAATTAATATTATTATCAATTGCGTGGATTATTAATTTTACTTTATTTTTATCAATCTTTTTTAAGAAAGGAATATTTAAATGTATAAAATCTTTATTATAAATTTTATATAAATAGGAAACAGCCATTCTCCATGGTTCATCTATAGCTCTGTCCCCGCCTGGCATTGGAACATAATCAAAATAATTTATACGTTGATAATCAATCAAATTGCATACAAAAAACTCTCCACCCCATATTTTCCCGTCAGCTCCATATCCGTTTCCATCTAAAGCAACTCCAATTACATCTTCATCAATATTATTTTCTGCCATACATGATGCTATGTGTGCATGATGATGCTGAATCTGTATAATTTTATTATTCGAACCTTTAGCATATTTTGTCGAAAGATATTCGGGATGCATATCGCATACAAATAGACTTGGCTTTACTTTTAATAAATTTTTAAATTTATTAATTGATTCAGTATAAAACTGATATGTTTCAAGATTTTTCAGGTCACCAATATGCTGACTAAGATAAGCAAAATTATCTTTACCAACACAAAAAGTATTTTTTAATTCTCCACCGGATGCAATTATTCCGTTAACATCAATCTTTACATTAATTGATTCAGGAACATATCCCCTTGATCTCCTAATTAATCGTTTTTTATCATTAACTACTACTGCAACTGAGTCGTCTAATCTATTATAAATTTCCCTATTATACTCTAAAATACCGTGTGTTAAATTTTTAAAAATTTTTACTGCATTATCATTATCAATTATAATTGGTTCATCTGAAATATTACCGCTTGTATAAATTAAAACTTTTGTTTTTAATTTATCAAACAAAAGATAATGAAACGGCATATAAGGAAGCATCACTCCAACAGTATCCAAAACACCGGAAGTATTTCTACTAAGTTTATTTTTCGATTTTAATAATACAATAGGCCTTTTTGCTGAAAGTAAAATTTCTTCTTCTTTTTTATTCACAATAATATATTTTTTTAAATTATCAATATCTGAAAACATCACAGCAAAAGGTTTTTTATCTCTTTTTTTTATTTTTCTTAATTTATTAATTGATTTTTTATTTAGAGCATCACAAACTAAATTATAGCCGCCTATGCCTTTAACAGCTAATATTTTACCCGAATCAAGCATTTGTGTTGTTTTTTGTAATATTTCATGGATATTTATTATTATTTTATTATTTTTTATTAACTTATATATTGGACCGCAATTTAAGCAAGCAATAGGCTGTGCGTGAAATCTTCTATTATCTGCATTTAAATATTCGCTTTTACAGGATTTACACATAATAAAATTATCCATTGTTGTATTTTCTCTGTCATAAGGTACATCTTTAATGATGCTGAATCTTGGACCGCAATTAATACAATTAACAAATGGATAGTTGATCCTGTTTTTTTGAATTTTAATATCATCAAGGCATTCTCCACATACAGCTATATCAGGACTTATTTCAGTTGTTTTTTCTATAACTATTTTACTTTTTAATATTTCAAAATTAGAAAAATTTTTAATCTTAAGCCTGGTTGTTTGCATACTTTTAATTTTAGAATTCTTAGGTGCGTTATTTCTAACAACAAAAATAAAATTATTAATATTTATTTCAGTTCCTTCAGCCCTAATTTCTACTGAGCTGGAAGTATTTATAACCCAGCCTTTTATATTATGTTTAATTGCTGTTTTATAAATAAATGGGCGAAACCCTACACCCTGAACAAGACCTTTTATTGTTATTTTTATAGAAGA
>CAZYID010000106.1:7587-12119 GCA_964646595.1 uncultured Spirochaetales bacterium
TTATTAGCAAAAAAACTTGCTTTCTCTACTGTCATAGAAAAATCAATATATTCCACATAAACATCTTCCGGAACTTTAATGCGTACAGGTGCAAAATTAATTATTCCTTTAATTCCGGAAGAAACAAGTTTATCAGATACAATTTGAGCCGCATTTAAAGGAACAGTTAAAATACCTGTTTTTATATTATTGTCTTTAATTATTTTTTTATGTTGATCCATAGAATAGCATTTTGAGCATAATATAAACTCACCAATTTTATTTTTATCTATATCAAAACAGGCAACAATTTTATACTTAGAACCCAGATCTGAAAAATAATTTAATATCGCTTTACCTAAATTACCTACTCCAATTAATATTAGTTTGATTTGGCGGGAAGGATGTAAAAATATTTCTATCGCATTTATTAATTCTTTAATGTCATACCCGTTTCTTTGATTACCAATATATCCAACAGACATTAAATCACGTCTTACTTGAGACGGAGTAGAGTCTGACATTACAGCGATTTGATGGGAAAAAATATTTTTAGTATAAATAGTACTGTTTTTTTCAAGAAGAAATTTATATATAATTAATCTTTCAATTGTTTTTTTAGAAAACATAAATCACCAAGAAATATACTAAATATAAAGCAAAAAAATTTAATTATTTCCATTTTACAATAAAGCATAAAAAATAAAAATAAAAAAATTAAACTTTTGTTCTTTCTGTATATTTAGTATGTAAAAGATGATGCGATTTATCTCCTAAAGGTTTTATTAAAAATTCTTCATATAACTTTTTAACCTCTGGATTATCATGTGATTTTCTTAAACTTTTACCTTCATCTTCTTTATAAATGGCTTCTATCCTTTTTTTTCTTACTTTATCTGTAGTAAATCTTGGCTGTCCTCCACCGCCAATACAACCTCCTGGGCAGGCCATAATTTCAATAAAATGAAAAACTTCACCATTTTTTATTGCTTGTATTATTTTTCTTGCATTTCCCAATCCATGTGCAACTCCAGCTTTTAATTCAACTCCTTCCAAAAATGACCATTCAGGTAAAACATTTGATATTTTAAGTGAAGCTTTTTTTACTCCTTCAAGCCCCATTATTGATTCTATATGTAAATCTTTCATTTCCAATTCTCTTCCGGTAACTATTTCATAAACTGTACGAATTGCTGCTTCCATTACTCCGCCTGTATTAGCAAATATATCCGCAGCTCCTGATGAAAGACCTAAAGGAGCATCCATTTCAGAATCCGGTAATAAATTAAAATCAATTCCTGCTTGTTTAATCATTTTTGCTAATTCTCTGGTAGTTAAAACATAATCAACATCCTTTACACCACTGTCATTCATTTCAGATCTGTCACATTCATATTTTTTTGCTGTACAAGGCATTACAGATACAACAATAATATCTTCAGTTTTTTTACCGATTTTGTTTGCATAATATGTTTTTGCTAATGACCCAAACATCTGTTGAGGAGATTTACATGTAGAAATATTATCCAGTAATTCCGGATAGTAATGTTCAGCAAATTTAATCCAGCCTGGTGAACAGCTTGTAAACATTGGTAATGGTATTTTTTCTTTATCAACTATAGCTTTTTTAAGTCTTGTTAAAAGCTCTGTCCCTTCTTCTAAAATTGTAACATCAGCTGTAAAATTTGTATCAAAAACATTATCAAATCCTAATTTCCTTAATGCTGTTGTCATTTTACCTGTAACAAGCGTTCCTGGTTTATTATCAAAACACTCGCCAATACTTGCTCTTATTGCCGGTGCTGTTTGTACTACAACATATTTATTTGGATCGTCTAATGCATCCCAGACCATATCCACATGATTTTTTTCAATTATAGCGCCTACCGGACATATTGCCGCACATTGACCGCACTGAACACATACAACTTCAGATAAATTTTTGTCAAAAGCAGGACCAACATATGTATCAAAACCTCTATGCTGTTGAAAAAGAGATCCGACTGTTTGAATCTCACTGCAAACAGTTACACATCTGCCGCATTTAATGCATTTTCCGCTGTCTCTAAATAAAGCCGATGTAGAATCATCAATTTCTCTTTTTGTTTTTTCGCCTTCATATCGTACATTTGAAATGCTTAATTCTCGTGCTAATTCTGCTAATTCGCAGTCATTATTTCTATCACATGTTTTACAGTCGCCTTCATGTTCTGATAATATTAATTCAATCACTGTTTGCCTTGCATTTCTAACTCTTCTTGTATTAGTACTTATTTTCATACCGTCAATAACCGGAGTAGAACAGGATGCAACTAAAGTTTTAGCTCCTTCTACCTCTACTATACATACTCTACATGCTCCTCTTGGCTTTCCGCCTTTAACATGACATAGAGTAGGTATTTTTATCCCGGCTAAATTAGCACTATCTAAAATAGTTAAGCCCTCTGGAACTTCTATTTTTTTATCATTTATCATTATAGAAATCATTTATTTCTCCTAAAATTTATTTAATTATTAATTTAATCCTTTACCATAATCACATCTTAAACATCTTTGAGCCTGCCTTGTAGCTTCATTAATTGGCCATGATTGTTCAACTTCAGCAAAATTATTTTTCCTTCTCTCTACAGACATAAGGAGCATATCTTTTCTCGCAAATAACGCTGGTTCTGCATCTGGATCAAACTCAGTATCATTTTTCTTTTCTTTTCTCCAAAATGCATGATTTTTACCGGTTAAATACTCATCAATTCCTGTTGCTGCTCTTTCACCTGCTGCAATTGCTTCAATAACTGTTGCAGCTCCTGTTACAGAGTCCCCTCCTGCAAAAATCCATGGAATTGGAGTTTGCTGAGTAATAGGATCAGCTTTAATTTTATCACCCTTGATGATTTTAACATCCGTAACTTTAATACAGTCAGACCCCTTTAATGTTTGACCAACAGCAAATATTACCTGATCTGCTTCAATATCGATTATTTCTCCTTCTTCTTCCGGTCTTCTTCTTCCTGTAGTATCAAAATCTCCTAATTTCATAGATATACATTTGACTCCAGCAACTTTATTATCAGAGGATGTTATTATCTCAATTGGATTAGTAAGAGTTTTTATAATAATTCCTTCTTGAATAGCCTGATCTATTTCCTCTAAATAAGCAGGCATTTCTTCTCTTGTCCTTCTATATACTATTGTCACATTAGCTCCAAGTCTTATTGCTGTTCTTGCAGCATCAATTGCAGCATTACCTCCACCTACAACTACTATTTTCTTGCCAACTTTAACGGATCCTCTTAAATTATATTCTCTTAAAAAATCTATAGAATCAACAACACCAGTTGCATCATTTGCATGTAAATCTACTTTTATTCCTTTTGGTGCTCCAACTGCAACAAAAACTGCTTCATATCCATCATCTTTTAAATTATTCAATGTAAAATCTCTTCCTAATTTTTTGCCGGTTTGGATTTCAACTCCTAGAGATTCTATCATTCTTATTTCTCTGGCTATTACTTCCCTGGGGAGTCTATATGCCGGAATAGTTTGAACAAGCATTCCACCCGGTCTTGGTTCAGACTCAAATATAACCGGTTTGTATCCAAGCCGAGATAAAAAATATCCGCATGATAATCCGGCAGGACCAGCTCCAATTATAGCAATCTTTCTTTTTTCATTTTCTTTATTTTCATTAATCTCAGGTATCTGAATTGTTATTTCCTGATCTGTCATAAATCTCTTTAATCCTCTTATTGAAACAGGATCATCTAAAGTTGAACGCCTGCATTTACTCTCACATGGATGCATACATACTCTTGCACATACCGCGGCTAATGGATTTCGTTCTCTATGCAGCTGAAGTGCTTCTGCATATCGCTTTTCCCCAATTAATGAAACAAATCCTGGAACATCAACATTTGCAGGGCAACCGCTCTGACAAGGAGCCCGTACTAATCCGGCACAAATACCTGCACTACAATGTTTTGCATTAATATGCTCTTCGTATTCATTTCTAAAATTTTCTATTGTGGACAATAAAGGATTTGGGGCTGTCTGTCCTAGACCGCATAATGCTGTATCTTTAATTTGATTTCCTAATTCAATAAGAGTATCAATATCATCAATTTTACCTCTTCCGTCACAAATTCTATCTAATATTTCTAACATCCTTTTTGTTCCAACTCTACATGGAACACATTTACCGCATGATTCATCCTGTACAAATTCTAAAAAATATCTTGCAACATCAACCATACAAGTATCTTCATCCATTACAATGAGTCCACCCGAACCCATTATTGCGCCCATTTCATTTAAAGATTCATAATCAAGAGGGACATTCAAATTTTGTTTTGGAATACATCCTCCTGACGGACCTCCAATTTGAGCAGCCTTAAATTTCTTTCCATTTGGTATCCCGCCGCCAATATCAAAAATCAATTCGCCTAAGCGGGTACCAATTGGTATTTCAACAAGTCCGGCATTATTAATTGCACCTGCAAGGGCAAAGACCTTTGTGCCTTTACTCTTTTCTGTCCCTATTGAAGAGAACCAATCTC
>CAZYID010000107.1:0-12099 GCA_964646595.1 uncultured Spirochaetales bacterium
AAATAAAATACCCTGAACTGTAGCCTCCTTCAAGCCAGAATGGAAAGCCTCCATCTGAGTTCTGAAACTTCGCCCAGTATTTTAATTCATTTTCAACAGTTCCCTTAACATTCACTACATTGATAAATGCTTTTACATTATCTTTGAATACAACCAGAGGAAAAATCTTACTTGATCTCTGTTCTAAACACAGATATGGATATTTATAAAGATATCGTAATGATCCTCCTAATGTTGTAAGTTTAGTATCGTCAATAGAAATTTCTAAATCCCCAAAATTATCAACTATATACTTTGGTATAATTAAACCTTCCTGAGCAAATTTTTTACCGCTTGCTTTCGGATCTATTTTTCCAATTGTAGTAAATGTTTCTTTTATTATTGGAGCTTCTACAGGCAGTTTAACTTCCAATCTTTCTCTAATAATTTTTGAATTTATTGTAAATGTAATATTTGCCTCGCCCTCTTTTACTGCTGCAATCTTAAATGGTATTTCCACTGATGATTCAGCAGGAATTTTAACTTTCTTTGTTTTTTCCCCGTCAATAGTTAAAATATCAGATTTTATTGTTACTGCAATTTCCTGTTCTTTTCCGGTTAAGTTTGTAGCAACAACTCCGGCAAAGCTCGTATCTCTAACTCTTAATTTCCTTGGCAATGCTGTTTTAACATTTATTGGATTTTGAACTAATATCTCATCTTCTTTAATCCCAAATAAATTACTTTTAACAGCAATAGCTGTAGCTCGGTATGTTGTTAAAGTATCAGGAAGTTTAAAATTAACAACAACTTCACCTTTTTTATCTGTTTTTAAAAATGGTTTAAATATTGCTGTAGGTTTAAAATCTTTTCTAGTCTTAACTTTTCCTTCTTCATCCCCGCTTCCTCCTTGAAGATCTTTAACTTCATAAGTTACCGGATCTATTAATAAACTTCTCGAATCAGCACCTCTTACACAAAGATAAAATTTATCCGGATCATAAAAAAATGCTATAGGATTTGGAATATGATAATTAATTAAATCAAGTACTCCTCTATCTGCTGCAAGAAATGTAATTTCTGTATCAGCAACAGGTTTTCCATTTTTAGTAGCTCTTATTATTGTTTGAGCTTGTTCCCCCGGTAAATATGAAGACTTACTATTTATTATCTCAATTTCTATCTCTTTATTTTCAGTAGAAACCTGTATAGGAAGAATTCCAAAATATCCTTTAGGTTTGCCAAGATCCGGTTTTGTATAAGTATTAGCAGGCTTTTCAGTTCTTACAGAATAAGAAGAAACTGCAACATAAAAAATAGGTAAATATTTTTCCTTTATTGGTATTTCAATAAAATTAGCAGATCCTTTTAGTTCAACAATTTTTTCTTCAAAAATACCTTCTCTTTCAATAGTTACAAGATAACTTCCCTGTGGTAATGGAGACTGAATTAAAATCTTTGCTTTATCTCCTGGCTTATATTTTTGTTTGTCTGAAAAAAGAGTTATATCATTTGCACCTTCACTGCCCCAGACTATCCAGTCAGATCCGGTTGAATAAAAATAAAACTCAGTTAATGCAGTTCTCTTTTTTTCATCATTGCATTCTAAAACAAATTTATACTGGCCGCTTTTTTGAGTTACAAAACTAAATCTATTTGTATGCCCCTTAGCTGTAATATCAAACTCCGTTTCAAGCTCTTCAACTCTCTCATATCTGGTATTAACTCTATTATAAACTCCCTGCTGTTGCGCTATTTTCCACTCTATCCTGTATAACTTGCCTTTTATTTTTTTTTGATTTTTTGAATTATATAGTTTTCCATCAGGCTTCACAAAAACAGTTTCAACATCTACTCTTTCCCCTTTTTTAACAAAATAACTGCTTGTACTTGCAAATTTTGCACCTATATAAAATGAAGCCGGATGCACTATAGCTGCCTGAACTCCCTGAATAACCTGTCTGTCAATATCTTCAACTTTTGCGTAAAGAGCATAATTATAAGTTACTCCTTTTTGATTATCAGTATCAGTACCCTGCTTTAATACTAATTGTCCAAGCTGATTTAAATTTCCCTTTCCTTCGTTTATTGTGTTTGTATTGTCATACTGCATGCTTCCAAATCTATAACCATTCCACTGTTCACCTTTTGGTGCAAAATGAACAATTGATTTAGTCCAGTAATACTCACATTTTGCATCACCTAATGAACCGCCGGATAAATAAGACGCATTAACTGTAAATGTTAAATTATCCCCGGTATAATATGTATCAATATCAGGTTTATTTACTTTTACCTGAAAATTAAGTCTCCTGAAATTTGCTACTTGAAAACCAATTGTTTGTTTATGATCCCCGCGTTTATACTGAAGAACATACCAACCCGGATCAAGTTTATTTGATATTTCAATTGATCCATAAAAACCACCGGAGCTTGTAGTTCTGCCTCTTAATGTCTGAATCGGTTTTTCATCCCAGTATGATTTTAAAAGATTAATTTCATAAGCTCCTTCATAAACACTATATTCTCCAAGCTTTAATATTCTATCAATTCCTCTAAAAGTAACAGTTTCTCCGGGTTTGTAAACTCCTCTATCAGTAAAAATAAAAGTATGTGAATGAGATTGTTCAGAATACACAGGAGTACTAGAATTATAAACCCCGAAATGATAAGCATTATGAGATTGGTTTGGAATAAATTCTGCTTTGTCATCTCTTTTTTCTACATAAATTCTGGGATTTCGAAAATTATTAGTTTTATTATAAAAATAATTTCTATATTCTCCTTCTTTTAAATTTATAACAGCTAATCCGGACGAATTAGTCCTTCCATCAAGTCTTCTTGTTCCGCCTTCATCTTTTAATATAACTTTGGCTCTATCCACCGGTTTCCCCGTAGACAGAGAATTTACCCAGACTAAAATCCTGTTATATCCAAAACGTGTTGTTATCCCAAAATCTGTTACCTGAAGCTGCAAATCAGCTTTATCATAAGAATTTCTTTCTAATTCAAATCCTTGTTTTTCTAATAATTGTTCAAGCTCTAAATACTTTTTATAATCCCATCTTAAATCCCTGTTTACCCAGTAATATCTTCTTTGATTATTTGTATAAAAAGAACTCTCAATTTTAGCTCTGATTTTGTTATCTCTTATTTTATCTAAAAATAATTGAAATTCTTTATAACCAATCTGATAAGGTATTGTTTTTCTTGAAAAATTCCATGAAATTCCAACAAATCCTTTTCCCTGCATATTTAAATAAGGTTTAAGATCTAATACTTCAAAATGTCTTACATTAGGTTTTAATTTTGAGAAATCATACGGAGCAAGTTCATTTTTAGAAAATGCTTTAAATGGATCGCTAATTTTACCTGCCTTCCAAACACCATCAAAAACATTTTGATATTCAAAAACTATTTTTGGTGGAAATTGAGCTTCAAGCATTTTAACACCTTGATTAGGAAAATTATAACTCCTTGCTGCCGGCGGAACCTCAACCTCTAAAGTAATGTCCTTTCCAAGTTCTCTTCCATATATATCTTTAATATTCTTTTTTAAAAATATTTTGTATTTAGAATTATATGTTACCGGTAAATTTGAAATTTTAACAGTACTGCCCCATGCTTCAACAGAATAATCATCTTTTTTTGTATTAAAAGAAAAATCAATATTATTTTTAAATGAATCTTCATCAATTGGATGACTGAAATGAACAAAAACAGGATTTGTAGTTGGCTGTTCAGACTGCGGAAAATAATATTCATCAAAATTAAAACTTTGATACATCAATGGTTTTAATGTAACAAATGTATGGACAAACTCTTTTTTAGTTCCAATAAAATCATTTTCAGATCTAGCGCCTTTTAACAATATAAATTTTACCTGCGAGTTGCTCCTAAAATCCCCTTTAACACCAACACTAATCATTTTTTCAAGATCTTCTTTTGCTACTTTCCTTTTCATCTCCGGTCTTGAAATGTTAAAAGAATATTCTTTATTATTAGAATAAATTTTTATATATTTTTTTATTATATTTAAATTAACCTTATGATTAAAAACAATAATCATATTTTTAGCCTGATCAAATGGTACATCTGCACCTGTCGGGTAAATATTATTCACTTTTAATGGTTCAGTTTCAAAATTAAATGACTTTTTGCCTGTTAATGATTTACCCCCAAGAGATTTTAATTTATCATAAATGCTTACTTTATATTCTCTTTGATCCAGAAAAGATTCTGTTGGTTCAAATGCATAAAGTTTTGTACCATACCATCTATATATCCCATCTATTGCTGGTTCAATTTTCATTATATTTGAAGAAGTTACCGGTGCACCTAATTTAGATATTGGCACAACAGGTTGAGAAAAAAGAACATAAATATTCGGATGTGTTACATGAGCCGTTATTTCATCAACAGGACCATATTCAACAATCTTAAAAGGAGTATCATCTTCAATAATTTTAAAATCTTTTGTATCAACTTTACTTGCATCAAAATAGTTAATAGTTGAACTTGATACATCAAAATTCTGCTGTTTCCTTATGTCATCATTTTTATTACTGCTGTTAAAAAAAATTAAAGTTGAAAAAATTATAACTAATAAATAATATATATTCTTTTTATTCATAAAATAACTCCTTTTTTTAATTTCTATCGTAAATAGATTATACATCTCAATTAATTTTTACTCAATGGTATGTTGAGCGTTGAACTTGAGCATGAAGCACAGGTAGGACAAGGATCTCGCCTGTCACGCTAAAAAAATTTTTTAATTAAAATCTCAACAGGCGTCTCGCCTGTCGAACCTTCTTTATTCATTAAAGTATAACAAAAAACACAAAGTACATTCAAGAAAAAAATTAAGGATTAATTTATATAATTTTTTTATTTATATTTATCAATAAAAGAATTAAAATATAAATAAATGAATCGAAAAGATTTTTTAAAAACATTAATTGCTGTTTCCGGTTATTCTACTTCAAAATTACTATTTGGAAACCAAAAAAAATTAACTGCTAATAGTCACGTTTTTAAAGGAAAAGCACCTAAATCTTTATGGAAATATTCCAGAGAAGTTTATCATTATATTAAAGCCGGTAAAAACATTCAATGCACAACTTGTCCAAATAAATGTATTTTAGCGCCCGGAGACAGAGGAATATGCAGAGTAAAAGTTTATGTTAAAGATAAATTATATAATATTGCTTATGGTAATCCTTCAGCAATTCACATTGATCCAATTGAAAAAAAACCTCTTTATCATTTTTACCCCGGAACAAATGCATTTTCAATAGCAACAGGAGGATGCCCGTTAAGATGTTTAAATTGTCAAAACTGGCAGCTTTCACAAAACAGTCCTGAAGAACTGCATTTTGATGAATTGTTCCCTTATGATGTTGTTGAACAGGCAAAAAGAACCGGATCATTAAGTATAGCATATACTTATTCAGAACCAGTTGCATGGTATGAATATATGTATGATACTGCAAAAATTGCTAAAAAAAACGGAATTAAAAATATATGGGTTACAAGCGGATATATTGAAGAAAAACCATTATTAAAACTCATCGAAGTAATAGATGCGGCAAATGTTGATCTAAAAAGTTTTTCAGATGATATATATAAAAATCTTAATGCCGGTAAATTAAAACCTGTTTTAAATACTTTAAAAATTTTAGATAAAAATAAAATCTGGTTTGAAGTAACTTGCTTAATTGTACCAACATATTCGGATTCTATAAGTATGATTAAAGATATGTGTAAATGGTTAGTTGATAATATTGGTCCCGGTTATCCGGTACATTTCAGCAGATTTCACTCAGCACACAAACTCAATCACCTGTATCCTACACCTGTTTCTACTCTTGAAAATGCATATAATATTGCTAAAGATCAAGGTATCAAACATGTTTATATTGGTAATGTTCCTGGAACTGATGCAATAAATACTATCTGTCCTAAATGCAATAAAATAATAATAGAAAGAACCGGATTTTATATTACGCAAAATAATATTAAAAATAGTAAATGCAAATTTTGTAATACAAATATTGAAGGGAGATGGTAAAAATGAAAAATAAAATAATATTTGTTTATATGATAATTATTATTCTATTCTCATCCTTTAACTGTAAAAGTAAAACTATATCTTTAAATAATGATAAAATTAGAAAACCGGCAGTTGCCGGATCTTTTTACCCCTCTGATAAAAATCAATTAAAAAAAATGATAAATAAATATTTATCTGAAGTTAAAATAGATAAAAATGAAAAACGTCAACTTAAAGCATTAATAGTTCCTCATGCAGGATATATTTACTCCGGTCCTATTGCTGCTTCCGGATTTGCTTTACTAAAAGGACAAAGTTATAAAAAAACATTTATAATTGGTCCGAGTCACAGAGTATATTTAGATAAAGCTTCTATACCTCAGGTTGATTTTTATGAAACTCCTTTAGGTCTTATAAAATTATCAAATCTTGTTTATAAGCTTTTAAATGAAAACTGTTACGAATACAATCCTGAAGCACATTATGAGGAACATTGTCTGGAAGTGGAAATTCCATTTTTACAAACAGTAATGAATGATACAGAAATAATTCCTATAGTTGTCGGCAGCTCAAATATAAATGAAATCACAGATTCAATAATAAATAAAATAGACCAGGATACTTTTATTATTGTATCAACTGATTTGAGTCATTTTCATTCATATAATGATGCTCTTGCTCTTGATAATAAATGTGTAAACTGCATTTTAAAAAATGACTTAACCGGTATTTATAATCAAGAAGCATGCGGAATACATCCAATAATTATTCTTATGAATATCGCAAAACATTTTGGGTGGGAAGCAAAATTATTAGACCTCAGAAATTCGGGCGACACAGCCGGAACAAAAGATAGAGTTGTTGGTTATGCAGCTATTGCATTTTATGAAAACGAAAAAAAAGATATCTCTTTATCTGATAAGGATAAAAATATTTTATTTGAACTGGCGCGAACAGCAATAATTAATAAAAATACAAATCTTAATATTTCAAAATATAAACTCTCAAAAGCATTGCTGGAAAAAAGAGGATGTTTTGTAACATTAAATTTAAATAATGAATTAAGAGGCTGTATAGGTTATATAAATCCGTTAAAACCTCTTTATCAGGCTGTTATTGACAATGCATTTAATGCAGCATATAGAGATTACAGATTTAATCCGGTTTCAAATAAAGAAATAAAAAATTTAAAAATAGAAATAAGTGTATTAACAATCCCGAAAAAAATTAACTACACATCAAAAGATGAACTTTTTAAAATTTTAATACCGGAAAAAGATGGAGTAATAATTATTAAAAATAATAAAAGTGCAACATTTTTACCTCAAGTCTGGGATAAACTTCCAGAAAAGGAACTGTTTTTAGAGCATCTTTGTTTAAAAGCCGGTATTGATTATGATGAATTTGAAATTGATAAACCTGAAGTATTAATATATAAAGTATTTGCATTTCATGAATAAGGGGAAAAAATGATTTATGATAAACCTGATCATTATTCTAAGCTGGCAATTAAACAAGGATATGCAGCAAGAAGTGTTTATAAATTAATAGAAATACAGGATAAATTTTCTTTGTTAAAAAAAGGAAATAAAATTCTGGATCTTGGATGCGCACCAGGATCATGGTCTCAGTATACATCTACTTTAATTGGGGAAAATGGTTCTTTAATTGGGATAGATTTTAAAGAAATAAAAGTAAATCCTGCAAATGCAGTTTTTATAAAAGGAAACTTTTTAAAAGAACATGCAAAAGATAAATTAAAAGAATATGCTCCTTTTGACGGTATTATAAGTGATATGGCGCCTGATACTGTCGGTGATAAATTAATAGATTGTTATGCCTCAAGCAACCTTGTTGAAAACGCATTAAAATTTTCCTATGATTTTTTAAAAAAGGATGGTTTTTTTATTGCAAAAATATTTCAAGGTGGAAATGAAAAAGAAATAATGAATGAAGTTAGAATGGCTTTTAAAACTGTAAAATGGTTTAAACCCAAGTCTTCAAGAAAAAAAAGCATCGAAATATTCATAATTGGAATTAATTATATTGATAAACCAAAAATTAAAAAAAAAGACGGCGCATTTAATCTTGAAAATTCTGACGGAACCATGCCCTGGTAATTATTTTATTTAGAAGATCTATTTTTTTTAATAATTAATAATAGATAAGAAAAAACATAACTGCTAAAAAACAGCACGCTCAAAAATATTAAAAAATGTTTTAATGAAAAAATATTATAACCAAAAATTATTACAAACAATGCAATTACTGCAAGATGATAAAAATAATTAAAAAAAGCAAATCGTCCGGGTATAAAAACATTGTCAGGTAAAAATTTCTTAAAATATTTTTCTAAAAAATATGTACCTGAAAAAAACATAAAAACTACACCCAGAGATGCAAAAAAGCATTCTGTGCTAAAATTCCATACACTTACAGTTATTTGAAAATTATTAAACATAGCTCCTGAAAAAATATTATTTAAAAAATAAGATTCATTAAATGTCCGCTCTATATAATATCTTCCAATATCTGAAAAAAATATTTTGAATATCCCGTATTTAATAGAAAAATATAAAAATATAAAAATCCCAAAAACACCTAATAGCAGCATAAATATTCTTTCTTTTTTAATATTCTCTTTATATTGATTAAGTAATAAACCAATCAATAATCCTATTAGACCAAAAGTTATGGTCGGTACTATCGGTTCATATCCATGATTAAAAGGAATTAAATTAATTTTAGTAATTTCTAATAAATAGGCGGCTAATATTATTATGATGATAAAAACTGATAAAAATATTTTTTTATAAGGAAGCATAAGAAACAAAGTACTAATTATTATCATTAATCCTATAGTATTTAATATACCGGATGAAACAATTAAATCAGGAAATTGAAATCCATATTCTATAAGAAATAAAATTGTAGAAAATACAATTAAAATAAAGCCTCTTTTTAATAAATGCAAATAATAATTATTATTGATTAAATCTTGTCTTTTTTGATAAGAAATAATTAATGAAAACCCTGAAATAAATAAAAATAATGCGGGACAGATTGGAACTAATTCAAATAAAAATAAAATTATGCCTTTATTTTCGTTATTCTTTAATAATACTAAAACAGCATGTTGATAAAACATATAAAAAAGAGCAATTTCTCTAAGAAGATCTATATACTTTTTTCTCAAAAATATAATTCCTTAATTATCAAGGCCCTTTGGACGTCCCAAAACTTCTGATAATAAAACAGCCTGTTTTAAATAACTAAACTTTTTTATTTTATCTAATGCTGATCCTTTTTTAGCAGAGACTGTAATATCTTCTATTTTATTTAATGAATCTAATCCTTCTATTTTTTGTTCTTGAGCAATTTCTGCCTGATTATATTGTTTCTTTTGTTTTGTTTTTTTATTTCTATCATTATCATAAAAAGAAGTCATATTTTTGTTTAAGTAAGAATCTTTACTGAAAGTTTCATTCTTCTTTTTTAATGAATAATCCTGAAATAATTCAGCTGAATCATGAATAGTTTCTCTTTGAATTTCAGGTTCTTGTTCTTCTATTTCTTGCGAATCTCTTTTATATTGATGAAATAAATTATATTTATCAAATTCTTCTTCTACATGAGTATTATCATTAAATATTGATGATTCTTCATCTTTTCCGGAATTTTCGTCTTCATATTTATTAACAGATTTCTTTATAAAATTTTTAAACACTCCTGAAAAAATAAAAATAATAAATATAAAAAAAAGAGATACAAAAAAATTCTCCATTTTATTATCCTTTAATATTTGGAGATGAATACACTTATATCCACCTCCACAAATATTTAATAATTAATAATTTTTATTTTTTCCCTTCATCGCCTATACTCTTACGCATATCAGTATCAGCCTGGACATTTTTTAATTTATAATAATCCATAATACCAAGGTTGCCTGAATTAAATGCATGTGCAATTGCTTTAGGAATTTCCGCTTCTGCTAAAACAACCTTTGCCCTGTTTTCCTGAACTAAAGCTGTCATTTCCTGTTCACGAGCTAATGCTGCTGCTCTTCTTTTTTCTGCTTCAGCCTGGAAGCGCCGTTTATCTGCTTCAGCTTGATCTGCCTGCAATTTCGCTCCTATATTCTCCCCTATATCAACATCAGCAATATCTATTGATAATATCTCAAATGCTGTTCCTGCATCCAATCCTTTATCCAGCACTCTTTTAGAAATCATATCCGGATTTTCTAAAACACCTTTATAACTGTCTGCAGAACCAATTGTTGTTACTATACCTTCACCAACTCTTGCAATAATTGTTTCTTCTGTAGCACCACCAACCAGTCTTTCAATATTTGCTCTAACAGTTACTCTTGCTTTTGCTTTTACCTGAATCCCGTCTTTAGCAACAGCGTCAATTGTAATTTTTCCTTTACTAGGATCCGGACAGTCAATAACCTTTGGATTAACACTTGTTTTTACTGCTTCCAGCACATCTCTACCTGCAAGATCTATTGCAGAAGCTCTTTGAAATGTTAATGGAATATTCGCTTTGTTTGCAGCAACAAGCGCCAAACAAACCTTAAACACATCACCTCTGGCAAGATAATGAGTTTCTAATAAATCAGTTTTCACATCAATACCTGCTTTGGCAAGCATTATTCTACTGTCTACAATTATTGTTGGTTTTACTTTTCTTAATGACATACCAACTAATCTTAAAAGACCAACCGGAGCACCTGAAAGCAATGCTCTAAACCAGATGCCGAAAAACCTGATAAAAATAAAAACAAATGCTAATATTATAATACTAGCGAAAACAACTACTATTGGTATTAAACCTCTTATTAAATCATTCATTTATATCTCCTTGTAAAATATATTTTAAATTTAATTAAACACAAAACTAATAATTAATAAATTATACTTTTCGTACAACAATCTTATTGCCTTCAACTTTAATTACTCTTATTTTTTCTTCTTTATTTATAAATTCACCTGTTGTTGTAACATTATATTTTTTATTATCAATTCTTGCTAAACCTATTGGTCTTAACGGAGTTAAAGTTATTCCTTCTTTTTTTAAAACAACAATAAATTTTTCTTCATCATGAGATGTAAAACCCTGTTCTTTTTTTTGAGAATCTTTTAAAATAAATATCTTCCCTGCAAAAGTATGAGGAAAAATTTTAAAAGTTAATACAAAAAGTATTGGTAAAAAAATTATGCTGATTAAAAGAAAAATTGTACCTATTACTAATCCAAATTTAGTGTAAGCGCTGATTACACTTGAAATAACAAGTCCAACTCCTAAAACGCCTATTAAACCGCCGGCCGGGA
Source organism: uncultured Spirochaetales bacterium (assembly GCA_964646595.1). Taxonomy (GTDB): domain Bacteria; phylum Spirochaetota; class GWE2-31-10; order GWE2-31-10; family JAFGQB01; genus CAZYID01. Next base: position 11,374 of record CAZYID010000107.1, read on the forward strand.
CAAATAATTCAACAATTATTGCAATTAATCCTAAGATAAATAATGATATTGGCAAAAGCAATTCCATAATTATGACTTCCTTACTAATATTCTGTTTCCGGAGATCTCAGTAACCTCAATATTAATGCCTTTTTCTAAATATTCACCATCTGTTTCTACTTCCACAATTTCGTCATCAATTTCTGCTTTACCGCTTGGTCTTAATACGGTTATTGTAATTCCTTTTTTACCAATGTATTTTTTTATAACTTCATCAGGCTGAACAGTAAATCCTTCAGAAGTTGCCTGAACTGTATTTAATGCCAATCTACCAAACAATTTTAACTTTGGTAAAAACTGGGATAAAATCATAACAAATAATATCGATGCAAAAAAACTCATACTGATAACTATTATATTTTTAAACAATATTCCCCACTGCCAGTTAAATTGAGGAATAACAAAATCCTGCATTGATAAAACCAGAGAGGATACAATTAAAATAATCCCGGATATTCCGGCAACACCAAATCCGGGTATAATAAATATTTCAAGTATTAATAAAACTACACCTATTAAAAATACAATTAACTCTAATGATCCTACTTGTCCCAGCAAAGCACTGCTTCCAAAAACAATGGCAAAACCAATAATAGCTATTGTGCCTGGGACACCAAATCCGGGAGAAGTTATTTCCATATAAAGAGCAACAAGAGATAACATAACTAAAAGACCTACTATTGCAGA
>CAZYID010000108.1:0-2850 GCA_964646595.1 uncultured Spirochaetales bacterium
AAATATTTCAGCCTTTTCTCAAATTATTCTGTCATAGCTTTGTCAAAGAACTAATAAAAAAACAATCTTATTTTTAAGATCGAGTGACTATATATAATAAAAAATAATTGATGTCAATTAAAATTATTAAAATAATTAAAATTAACTTTATATTTGAAAAAAAGAATATGGAATTTTAGCTGTTCTTCCATTTTTATCAAATATTACACCTTCACCCCATTTAATCATATTAGGTACTTCTTTTTGTACCCAATCTTTTAACATATCAACTAATGTAGCAAACTTTGAAATTAATTTTAATAATTTAAAATAATCTTCTTCAATTCCCTGTCTATATATTTCTACAAAGTTTACGTCTGGATAAACAAGTAAAAAAGGACAATACAAATTAAATCTTATTTGATTTAGTGGATAAATTAATTTAGCATTTATAGTAATAGGAATATTTTGATCCTTTATTAAGTTAAATGAAATCATCTTATGGCATTCTTCTTTTCCTGCAGAAATTTCATCTATCATTTCATCAACATGTTTTTTAATGGATGTATATAACATATTTAATCACCACTTAATAAATAATATCTATAAACTAAATAATTTAATTATATTTTTGCAATAGATTAGTTTATAATCTAAAAACTCTAAATTAATTAGTGTAATTTACTATTTTACCCTAATTTATATCAAATTACAAATGGTTTTTTAATATTTTTTACATATTTAAATAAATCTAAAATTATTAATATAATAATTGAAAATAATTTAATTTGAATATTTACTGTCTATTTTCTCTAAATTTTTAATTAATTCAATCAAAAATTTATAAACCATTTTTAATGACTTTTCTTGTATTGAATAGTAATTATCCATAGATGTATGGTTTTTTTTCCACACATGAGGATAAATTTCTTTACAAAAACCTTTTTTATTTAAATCACTTAAATAGTTCTTACCTTCAATATATGGAATAGAACCAAAAACAGTTCCTTTTATTCCAAAATAATTTATTGCAATTATATCTGATAAAGAAATTGGAATATTTAAATGGTTAATATTTAAATTCTTAGCAATAGTATTTAAAAATTGATTTAATTTAATATCACATTCAATATTTCCGGATTTACTTGAAAAATATAAACTGTCTCCAATCCCTGATAATTCAAGAACAAAAGCTATGTAAAATTTTTTCAAAACAATTTTTTTATTTAAATATTGAAAAGAACCAATTTTTTTTATTATTGCCTCTTTTTTTTCTTTTGAATTCTTTAATGAAAAAATACTGCCTATGAGTTCTTCATTATCATTAAAAACAATGTTAATTGTATAATAAGGAATATAAAAATATAAAAACTTTGCAATTGACAGTAAAATTGCAACAGAAGATGAATTATCATTAGCACCTTCAATTGATTTATCATAAATATCATGATGAGCAAAAAAAATCACTTCTTTATTTGTATTTTTACCTTTTTTAACAATTTCGATATTTATCCCATCAGTATATTTCTGAATTTTATGTGTTATGTTGTTTTCCCTTAAAAAATTAATAATATATTCAACTCTTTTTTCTTTAGTATTTTCACAAATATCTTTTACTATTGATTTTATTTCCATAATCAAATAATCGGTAGCTTAATATTTTATTTTTAAGTATTTTTTTTTATAAAAAACATTAAAATATGCAAATTTCATAAATATTTTATTAAAAAACGATGTAAATCATTACTATAAAATGAATTACATGTGTTTTTCAATTTGAATATAATATGCATTATGCATAAGGATTTATAAAATAATATTAATATTAAAAATGCCCTAACTACTTATTATAAAATGAATTAAGTCAAATTTATTAATATTGGCATCATTATTGCTATATAATTGATGAATGCTGAAAATTAGGAGGCAATTATGGTAAATGTATTAAAAATAATAATTATAATAATTTTAGGAACAATGATTATTTTTTCTTGTTCAGAAACAAGTGACGGATCTTCTGGTGGCGGTGGAAGCTCTGGCGGCGGAGGAAGTGAATCTTCAAGCCCTGAAACAGCAAAAGACACTGCTGATATTGCAGTAGAAGAAATTTTAGCTGATGCTGAAGCAGCTGTTGAAGAAGAAGCAGCTGTTGAAGAAGAAGCAGCTGTTGAAGAAGAAGCAGCTATTGAAGAAGAAGCAGCTGTTGAAGAAGAAGCAGAAAAAATTTTAGAAGAAGTTGAAGCATTAGTAGAAGAAGATGATGAAATAGTTGAAGAAAATGGAGTTGAAAATGAAAAATCAGAATCTGATAATACAAATATTAAAGATTTACAAAATAAAGTTAAAGAATTAAAGAAAACTGTTAAAGAAAAAATTAATTACAGAAAAAAACTAACTGCAGAAACTAAAAAAATAAAAGAAAAAATGGCTCCAACACTAAAAGAGAGAAAAAAAATATCAACAATAAATAAAGAACTTATAGCAAGCAGAAAAAAAATTAGAAACAAGTATAATGAAGAAAAAAATAATGGTTCAGATAAAAATACTTTAAAAGAGTTAAGAGATGAAATAATTGAATATAATGCTAAAATTAAGAAAAATAATTTAGAAATTAAAAAATTAAGAAGCAGCCTGTCAAAACCTATAGCTGAAATAAAAGAATTAAAAACTGAAATTAACAAAATTAGAAAAGAAATTATTCCAATAAATAAAAAGATAAAAGAATATAGAGCTCTAATTAAAAAATATAAAGAAGCCAACAAAAATAATAAAAAGAAAAAATAAACTTAATGTTTATAATCCAACTGACAATCATTAAGCGCTGCTTCATGCAGCGTTTTTTTTATCTTTATAAATATTTATTTTGAATGA
>CAZYID010000108.1:2950-4727 GCA_964646595.1 uncultured Spirochaetales bacterium
AAGCGCTGCTTCATGCAGCGTTTTTTTTATCTTTATAAATATTTATTTTGAATGATTTTTAAAAATTCAAATTCATTTATAATTTTAACTCCTATTTCAACTGCTTTATCTAATTTACTTCCGGGAGATTCACCGCATAACAAATAAGAAGTTTTTGAAGAAATACTTCCTATTATTTCTCCACCATATTCTTTAATTAATTCTCCTGCTTTTTCTCTTGGCTTAAAATTTTGAAAACTCCCGGTTATTACCCATTTTGTACCAGTTAAAAATTCTTTATTATTATCCTCATTTTTTTCAGATTTAAAATTTAAACCTATTGCTTTCAATTTTTCTATCATATTTAAAACTTTTTTATTATTAAAATGATTAATTATTGATTCTGCAATTCTTTCCCCTACTCCTTCAATCTCTATTAAATTATTAATTTTTCTATTTCTAGCAATCTCAATTATTCTATCAATATTTTTATATTTTTTTGCTAATAAATTTGCAGCTCTGTCCCCAATGTCTTTTAAACCTAAAGAAGATAATACAATATGAAATTTTTTATGCTTTGATTTTTCTATAGCATTTTTTATATTATTAACTTTTTTTTCTTTAAATCCTTCATACTCAAGTAATTTATCATAATTAAAGGTATATATATCTGGAATTGTTTTAATAAATTTGCTGTTAAATAAAAATTCTATTGTTTTACCACCTAATGTCTCAATATCCATTTGTCCCCTGGAAACAAAATACTTCAAAGTTTCTAAAAGTCTATTTGGACATTCATCATTTGGACAAAAAAGATGGGCTCCATCTTCAATTAATTTTGAATTACAACCAGGACAATTACTGCTGATTTCATAAGGAGAGATATTATTATACTTTTCTATAACCTCTTCTACTGCAGGAATTACATCTCCTCTTTTTGAAACAGTAACTATATCCCCCTCATTAACACCTAAAGAGTTTATATATTCCTGATTATGTAATGTAGCTCTTGAAATTATTGATCCAGACAATTTGACTGGAATTAAATTTGCAACAGGTGTTACTCTTCCTCCCCTTCCAATTTGTATATCTATTGATACTACTTTTGTATCTGTTAAAGGAGCTTCAAATTTATATGCTATTGCCCATCTGGGATGATGTTGAGTTAAACCTAATATTTCCCTGCTGTCTAACTCATTTATTTTAATAACCAATCCATCAATTTCATATTGAAAATTTTCTCTTTTATTACTTATTTCATTAATATATTCAGGAATATCGTTAATACTTCCTATTTTTATTTTTTTAAATGGTAAAACTTCATGATAATTATTTCTATCACTGAAATATCCTAAATTATCATTTAAAGGAAAACCTAATTTTTTTAAATTAATTAAAACATCTAAATGATTCTTAAATTTAAGGTTGTCATAGGAACCTTCATAAATAAAAACATCTAAAGGAAATAAAGCTGCTTCTTTTGACTTTTGTCTTCTAACAGCACCGCTTGCTAAATTTCTAGGATTAGAATATTTACCGTCAGCAAATTTATCATTAAATTTTTTAAAATCATTTTTACTGATAAAAACTTCACCTCTAACAGTAACATCAGATTTTTCTTCAATAAATAAAGGGACAGAGCCTATAGTTTTAATATTTTCAGTAATATCATTACCTATATATCCATTTCCACGAGTTAAAGCTCTATCCAATCTTCCATTTTTATAATATAAAACTACACCTGCCCCATCAATTTTGGGTTCAATAATAATTTCAATTGTTTTATTTAATTTTTCTG
>CAZYID010000108.1:4827-11946 GCA_964646595.1 uncultured Spirochaetales bacterium
TATCTGCTTCAATAATTTTTTTTCTTAAATTTTTAATTTCTGATTTAATTATATTTAAATCATCAGACATATTTTTCCCGTTTTTTATTATTTGATGTTTAATTAGAAAAATAAAACAAAGCAAAGAAAAATTCAATATATAATTTGATAAAAATATAAAAAATATTAACAAACATTATATTGACATTTTTTAATAATATGATATGTTGTTTATTAATTAAAAATTTAAATATATTATATTAAAAAAAGAGCTTTGTTTGAAGGCTCTTTTTTTTGTTTATGCATTTTATATCATGAAAGAAAAAGTAAAATCCAGTATTGTCTTAGATATTGAAAATAAAATCATTGACATATTGAATACAGAAAAAATTGAATTAATTGATACCGTTGTTTTTCTTGGCAAAAATAAACATATAACTATATTTATTTTTAACAAAAATGGAATAACTTTAGAAAAAATTGGAAAAATTAGCAAGCAACTTAATCCAATAATTGAAAGTATTCCTTGTTTTAAAGATGGTTTTACTTTAGAAGTCTCAAGCCCTGGTATATTTAGAAAAATTAAATCTTATAAGGAATTTAATATATTCTCAGGAAGAGAAATAAAAATCGTTACATTGGAAGGTGAAGTTCTTATAGGATCATCAAATGGCCTTGAAGGAAACAATCTCCTTTTAAAAATGAATGAAAACAAAAAAATTAAAATTGATATTAATAATATAAAATCAGCCAACTTAAACGGTTGATGATTATTTATTATTTTATACTTTAGGAGGTCTTAAAAATGACAATTGATCTATCCGCAACAATTAAAGAATTAGAGCGTGAAAAAGGAATTAGTCAAGAATTAATTATAGATACTGTAGAAACAGCAATCAATAAAGCTTATGAAAAATATTTTGGTACTACAGAAAATCTTGTTATTCGAAATGAAGAAGAATTAGTTTTATCAATATTTTCAAAAAAAGATGTTGTTAAGGATATTCAAGATGATCTCTTTGAAATATCTTTAGAAAAGGCAAAAGAAATAGATAATAATGCTGAAGAAGGGGATTCGATGCTTGTTCCGTGTAATCCGGAAGACTTTGGTAGAATTGCTATACATTCTGCAAAACAAATTATATTACAAAGACTACGTGAAATAAAAAAAGATAGTATTTACTCTGATTATAAAGCTAAAGAAGGTGAATTAATAATTGGATATGTTCAACGTATTAAAGGAGATACTATATATGTTGATCTAGGAAATTATGAAGGTGTTCTGCCAAAGAAAAATAGAAGCCCGTTAGAAACTTATAGACAAGGTGATAGAATAAAAACAATAATTGAAGAAGTTAAAAAAACAGGAAAAGGCAGCGTTAGTGTAATATTATCAAGAACCAGTACTAATTTTGTTAAAAAACTTTTTGAAGTTGAAATTCCAGAAATATATGACAAAACAGTTCAAATAGAAAAAATCGTAAGAGAAGCAGGCTATAGAACAAAAATAGCTGTTTCAACAAATAAAGATGAAATTGATCCTGTTGGTGCTTGCGTAGGTCAAAAAGGAGCAAGAATACATAATATTATTAAAGAGTTAGAAGATGAAAAAATTGATGTTATAAAATGGACAATAGATTTAAGAACTCTTATATCAAATGCTCTAACTCCCGCAAAAGTTGACAATATAATAATAACTGATGAACCTAATAAAAAAGCTGTTGCAATTGTAGATCAAAGTCAACTTTCTTTTGCTATTGGAAAAAAAGGATTAAACATAAAACTTGTTAATTTAATAACAAATTGGAATATTGATGTAAAAACAAATGAACAAGCTAAAGAATTAAATCTTGTTACAGATCATGTCCAAGCAGCTGAAGAATTATTCAGAGAAAATATTGGTGAAAATGAAATAGATGAATTAGAATTATCAAAAGAAATTAAAGCTGTATTAAAAAATAATTCAATTGACACAGTTGAACAACTTGTTGAACTATCTATAGATGAAATTAAAAATTTAAAAAATATGACTGAAGAAATGGCTTTAAGTTTAAAAAAATATATAGATGAAACGTTTGAAGTAGTTATAGAAGAATCTGAAGAAATAGAAGATAAAGAAGAAAAAAAAGAATCAACACCTGAAGCAAAAGATGAAAAAGCTGCTGAAGAAAATGCATTAGAAGAAACACATGAAGAAAAATCTGAAAAGCAAACCAAAGAAAAAACTGAAGATGAAACTGAAGAAGAAATAGTATATTATGAATGTCCAAATTGTGGTCAAAAAATAACAGAAAATGAAACATCATGTGCGAATTGTGGAGTTGAAATTACTTTTGAAGAATAATAAAGTTTTTTTTCTTATTAAACTTTAAATTTTGACTTTATTATGTTATAATCTTTTTTAAATTTTAAAGGAATAAAAATATGCCTGATAAAAGTAAAGGTGAACTTATAAAAAAACAGACACCTCCAACTCCTCCTAAAAAAAAATTAGTAATAAAAAAGGTTAAAAAAGTTGTAATAAAAAAACAGGCATTTATAAATAAAAATAACCTGAAACAAAAACAAGATTTAAAGTTTAATAAATATACAGAAAAACCTGCAGAAAAACTTAAAGTTAACTCAGTAGATGATAAACATACACATAAAAAAGTAATTTATAAAAAAGTACCATCTACAGCAAATAGACCATTTAGAGATAAAAATTATTTTCAAAAAGGCTCAACAGATAAAGAAAAAAAAGCTGATTTTACTCCTGGCGTAAAAGTTAATGAAAAAGATAGATCAAGAAAAAAACTTGTAAAAAAACAAGAAATTTTCAATAAAAAAGATAGTAAACGAGAAGAAATAAACAAAGCATTTAATTTAAGAAGACAAAAAGCAAAAGATCTTTTAAGTTCAGTTCCTGAACAAATTGATATTACAGATGTTGTATCAATTAGTGATCTTTCAAAAAAAATGAATCTTAAAGCTAATATGCTAATTAGTAAATTAATGGAATTAGGAACAATGGTTACAATAAATGATACAATTGACGCTGAAACTGCTGAAATTGTATGTTCTGAATTTAATTGTAAGGTAAATATTGTATCTTTATATGATCAAACTATTATAGAAGAAGAAAAAGAAAATAAAAAAGATCTCAAACCAAGGCCGCCAATTGTTACTGTAATGGGACATGTTGATCATGGTAAAACTAAACTATTAGATGCAATTAGATCAACTAATGTAGTTGATGGAGAATCAGGCGGTATTACTCAGCATATGGGCGCATATAGTGTTGTTCTAAAAAATAATCATAAAATAACTTTTATTGATACTCCAGGTCATGAAGCATTTACAACAATGCGTGCAAGAGGAGCTAATATTACTGACATTGTAATATTAGTTGTAGCAGCAGATGATGGAGTTATGCCGCAAACAATTGAAGCAATCAATCATGCAAAAGCTGCTAATGTTCCAATAACAGTTGCACTAAATAAAATTGACAAAGAAAACCTTAACTTAGATAAAGTAAAACAGCAATTAGCTGATCATGATTTATTACCTGAAGAATGGGGCGGACATACTTTATTCTGTGAAATAAGTGCTTTAAAAAAAATCGGTATAGAAAACCTGCTTGATACTATTGTGCTTCAAGCAGAAATGCTTGATTTAAAAGCTTCTGAAAAAATTAGAGCCAATGGATATGTATTAGAATCAAAAATAGATCCAGGTAGAGGTGTTGTAATAACAATAATTATTTTAAAAGGACAGCTTAAAATTGGTGACTTCTTTGTTGCTGGTGTTTATTCTGGTAAAGTTAGAGCAATGTACAGTGATAAAGGAGAAAAAATAGATAAAGCCGGGCCTTCAACTTCTGTAGAAATAACAGGTATAGATAAATCTCCAAAAGCTGGAGATCCATTTAATGCTGTATTAAATGAAAAAGAAGCAAAAATAATTTCCGGGAAAAGACAAGAATTAAATAGAATGGAAGAAGCTAAAAACGTAAAAAAAGTTACAATAAAAGACCTTTTAGCTAAAAAACCTGATGAAGAGCAGCAAGAATTAAAAATTATTATTAAAGCAGATATGCATGGTTCAGTTGAAGCCTTAAAAGACAGCTTAGAAAAATTGAGTAATCAAGAAATAAAAATAACAACTGTTTCAAGCAGTGTTGGTGCCATAAATGAAAGTGATGTAATGCTTGCAGTGGCAAGTAAAGCAGTAATTATCGGATTTCATGTAAGACCAAATCCTAAAGCAGCAGAATTAGCAGAAAGAGAAAAAATAGAAATTAAAAGATATAATATTATTTATGATGTTATTGAAGATATTAAAGCTTCAATAACCGGAATGATAAAACCTGAATTGATTGAACAATTATTAGGTACAATAGAAGTAAAACAAGTATTTAAAATTTCAAAAATTGGAACTGTTGCCGGATGTATAGTAACTTCTGGTAAAGTTAAAAGGAATTCATTAATACGCCTTATAAGAGATGATGTTGTTATTCATTCCGGTAAAATCAGTACGCTCAAAAGATTTAAAGATGATGCAAGTGAAGTAATAGAAGGAACAGAATGCGGTATAGGCATAGAAAATTATAAAGATATAAAAGTAAGCGACACTATGGAAGCATATGAAATTAAAAAAATCGCAAGAAAGTTAAGTGATATTAAAACTGATGTTAAAAGTGATGATACAGAGGAATAATCTTTGAAATATAAATTCGAAAGAATTAAAAAAAACTTAAAAAATGAAGTAATGAAAATAATAACCAATAGAGAACTTAAAGATCCCAGAATTCCGGATTTTATGACAATTACCAGAATTACTATAAGTAAAGATCTTCATTATTGCCATTTATATTTCTCAATGATAGGTGATATTAATAAGAGAAGTAAAGCTGTAAGTGGACTTAATAGTGCATCCGGATTTATTCAAAAAAGAATAGCGGATAGACTTGCTTTAAAGTATACTCCAAAAATTGAATTTAGATATGACAAACTTGAAGAAGAAGCTCACAAATTAGATAAAATATTAGATACTCTTTCACATGAAAGAGAATTTAAAGATGAATAATAAAAATGTATTCGAATATTCAAGATGGCATACTTCTAATAAATAAAGAAAAAAATAAGACATCATTTCAAATAATAGCTGAACTAAGAAAAATCTTAAATATAAAAAAAATCGGACATTCTGGAACATTAGATAAAAACGCAACAGGTCTTCTTATTATTGGTATTGGAAGATCAACAAAATTATTAAAACATTTTACAAAATTACCAAAAAAATATATTGCAGAGATTTATTTTGGAAAACAGACGAATACAGATGATGCTAATGGCATTCCGATTAAATCATTTAATGGAAAAATTGATTTAAATCAAATAAAAAGTAATTTAAATTCTTTTAAAGGCAAAATAAACCAAATTCCTCCTGATTACTCAGCAGTTCATATTGATGGAAAAAGATCATATCAAATAGCCAAAAAAAATCAAAAACCAAAATTAAAAAAAAGAATCGTAGAAGTAAATAAATTAAAAATTATATCTTTCAAAAATCCATTTTTAAAATTAGATATTGAATGTTCTTCCGGAACTTATATTCGATCCATTGCACGAGATCTTGGAATTAAAACAGGATATTATGCGTACCTCTATTCATTAATACGAGAAAAAATTGGTGTATTCAACCTAAAAAAAGCTGATAATCTTAAAAATATAAATTCGGGAAACTTTAAAATAATATCTCCATTTAAAGCATTGAAAGATATTGATTCAATTGAAATAAATAAAAATTATATTAATGATATTAAAAATGGGAAAAAAATAATTATTGATTGGTTTAAAGAAAATATTATAATCAAAAATCTTAATAATGGTTATTATAAATTACATTATAAAAATAAATTATTGGCAATTATTGAATTTAATAATGGAAATTTTAAATATGATTTAGTATATTAAAAAATCAATTATTAATAGACAGTAATGAAAAGATATAATATAAAAAACAGACGAATTAAAATAACCATAATATTTTAAAAATACCTGAGGAAATAATGAAAATATATAATGATATTTTTCATAGTTATAATATAAAAAAACCTGGAATTATTGCTATAGGATATTTTGATTCATTTCATCTTGGACATAAAAAAATCCTCAATGAATTAATAAAAATTTCCAAGAAAAAAAAGATTCAAAATTATATTTTAACTTATGATAACCTTCATTTAAAAGATAATAATATTAAAAAAATTATTGAAATAGAAAAAAAATTAGAATTATTTAAAAATCTTGGTATTAAGAATGTTTTAATTGGAGATACTAATAAAAAATTTTTTAAACTATTACCTTCCGATTTCATCTCTCTTTTAAAAAACAATTTTAATATTAATGAATATGTAATTGGCAAAGATTTTAAATTTGGTTTTAAAAAAAGCGGCTGTATAGCTGATCTAAAAAAAGAAGGATGTAATATTCATTATATCGAACCTGTAAAAATTCAAAATCATCTTGTATCCACTTCATATATTAAAAAATTAATCAGTGAAGGCAAAATCGAAAAAGCGAATAAATATCTTGGTTATAATTATTTTATTAATGGAATAAATAAAAAAAGCAAACAAATTGGAAGAAAAATCGGCTTCCCAACAATGAATATTTTTAATAAAAATGTTTTATATCCAAAAGATGGAGTTTACATAACAAAAACATATTTAAAAAATAAAGAATATCTGTCAATGACTCATGTTAATCCAGATGTTATTGAATCATATTTACATGGATATAATAAATTTAAGTATAATATGAAAATAAGAGTTGATTTTTTTAAAAAAATAAGAGATAATGCTCAATTCAAAGATACTTCATTGCTAAAAAAACAATTAGAAAAAGATCTTATAAATACAATAAATTATTTTAAGTGAACAGGAGAATTTAATGCTATCTTTAGATGAAAAAAAAGGTGTAATGAAAAAATATGGTAGAGATAAAAATGACACAGGTTCACCTGAAGTTCAGGTTGCTCTTCTAACAGAAAGAATAAAATATCTAACAGAACATTTTAAAAGTCATAAAAAAGACTTTCACTCAAGAAGAGGATTACTCATGCTTGTAGGTAAAAGAAGAAGATTATTAGATTATT
>CAZYID010000109.1:0-2229 GCA_964646595.1 uncultured Spirochaetales bacterium
CCTATTACTTTTTTCCCAAATACTAAAAATCCATACATCCCGTCTAATCCCATCATCGGTACAATTAATTCAGGATCCAGGGGCATTAAATCATCTGAAAATTTTTTATTGTCTACCATATTTACAAAAGCATCAAATTTAATAGAAGTAGGAGAAAGAGAAAAGAATTTTTTGTATGGTTCTATGGATTCGAGATGGATTATGCTTTCAATATGTTGCATGTTTTTAAAACAAATTATATTTATTCCGGCAAGACTTTCTTCTTCATCAATAATGAAAGCCAGGTATGAAGGAATAAATTTTTCAACCATTTTTTTTGATACATAATCAACAAGTTCATCAATAGAATACTTGTTAAAAATAAATACTGCTTCCTCAAGAAGTTCTTCTAATGTTCTTATGTTATTAGTTAAATTATCGATTTCATCAAGTATTCCAATTTTTTTTAACAGGTCGTAATTTTTGACTATTATTGGATCAGCATCATGTCGATTTAAAATATTATTTTCTTTTTTCATAAGTTTGTATTAAATTAATTATCTTTTAAATTATACTTAAATTACATTAATGAGTCAAACTGTTTGCATAAGTAAGAAAAAAATAAAAAATAGATACGGGATTTTATAAATTTTAATTAAAGAATATTGTTAATCTTTTTATTTTAAAGTATTATAAAAAAAATATAGTTATATTAAGTTTTATTTTTTCAATAATAATAACAAAATCAACAGGCGGGACTACAGCCCTTTCTAAGAAAGAGTTGGATAAGCGCCTGTTGGACCAACTAAGGAATATTATGAAGTTTAATGAAATTAAAAATGTTCATATAATTGGAATAGGCGGATGTGCAAGCAGTGCAATAGCAGAATTTCTTAATGAAATGGGAATGGTTGTAACAGGCTCTGAAGCTAAACAGAGAAATGATTTAGTGTATTTGGAAAGTCTTGGAATTAAGGTTATTTATTGTCATAATAAAGTTAATCTTTATTTAAATGGGCGCATACCGGATTTAGTTTTATATTCGCCTGCTGTTTCTGCTTTAAATCCTGATAATCCGGAATTAAAAGAAGCAAAAAATAAAAATATTTTGTTATTGACATGGGAAGAGTTTATAGGCGATTATTTAAATGCAAGCGGAAAAACAGGAATTACTGTCTGCGGTAGTGAAGGCAAGGGTACTACTGCCGGAATTCTTACTATGCTTTTAAAAGATACTGAATTTGATCCTCTTTCTATTTTAGGCGCAAAAATTAAAAAAATTGATGGTAAAAATGACTCAAATATATATTTAGGCAATGGCAAGGCATATATTTTAGAAGCAGATGAATATAATCGAAACTTTCTAAATTATCATCCGTCATTGGCAGTAATGATAAATTTTAAATATGAACATCCTGAAACATATCGAAACTTCAATGAATATCAGGAATCTTTTTATGATTTTTTTAAAGGGATGAGCGGCAAAAAGATTCTAATTTTTAAAGCAGTAAAAGAAATTTTTGATTTTGTAAATAAATATGAACTGGACAAAACTCATAATATAATATGGTTTGGGGACAGAGCTTCTGATAAAGACAAAAATTACTATAGAATTATAAATCATAAGATAGATATAAACGGAAATTGTTTTATTTTAAATTTTGAAGATAAACAGATTGAATTTAAATTACCGGTTTTACCCGGATATATGGTATATAATACAACAGGAGCAATAATTGCAGCTTTACAATTGGGCTTATCTATTGAACAGGTACATAAAAATATTTTAAAATTTAAAGGAATGGTAAGACGATTTGACACATACAGAACAAAAGAGAATGGTGTAATAATCACAGATTATGGACATTCTCCGGAAGCAATAAATCATATTATTAAAGAAATAAGAAATATTTTTAAAGGGAAGAAACTTCATTTGATTTTTCAACCTCATTTATTTTCCCGTACCAATAATTTTTTTAATGAATTTATTAATGAATTAAAAAATGCAGATAAAATCAGTTTAATTGATATTTATCCTGCGAGAGAGGATCCTGAATTTTGGAAAGAAAAAATATCTTCACTAATGATATATGAAAGACTAAAAGAATTAAAAAAAGAAGTTTTTTATGCCGGCAAAAGCAGTGATATATATAAAAAGCTATTAGAGCAAATAGACGGAAATGACATTACCTGTTTTATGGGTGCAGGTGATATGGATATGTATTATGATAATATACTGGGTTATTTTAA
>CAZYID010000109.1:2329-11929 GCA_964646595.1 uncultured Spirochaetales bacterium
TACTAATTTTTTTTCTCGTTTTCATTGGTAATATTAAAGAAATAACTTTGTTTTGTTAGTGAAGAATCAACCATAGTTTTTATTTTTGGATATATCCAAAGTAAAAGACGAGCAACAATAAACCATGCAGGGATGCCGTATAAGCTTACTATTCCTAAAATATTTGCTTTTAAACCAAAAAAATTTACATTAGTATAATCCCATACTTTAATACCAAGACCATATTTAAAAAAAACACCAAAAGAGAATTCAAAAAAATTAATTAAAAGCATAATATAAAATGTTTGAATATATTTAGGGATGTTTTTTTTATTAAAAAAAGGTATTAGAATATCATCTAACCATGCAATGTGTATATATACTAAGAACATCCATAATGGAACTGAAACAAAGCCTTTATCACTACCATATCTAAAATATCTCCAAAATATTTCTATACACATGAATATACTAATATAAATAAATGCTTTAAAAATAAATTTCAGCATATATCTAGATATGATTTGAGCTTTTGTTTTTAATAAATTCCTAGGTTTAAAACCTAATTTCATTCCTATCCCTATATATATAAAAGAAAAATATTAAAAATTTATGGTTTTTATGTGATTGAGTATATAAAATAACAAATTTTAGTAATTTTGGCAATTATGAATTTAAAATTTATCAAAAATTTTTTTTTTATTTTTTTTTAAATAGTTGCATTGGAATTTCAAATTTTGTAAAATAGCGTCAAGGAGAATGGTTTATGGAAACTTTAAAAACAATAAATCCGATTCTTTTAGCATTAATAGCAACTTGTTTTACATGGTTTGTGACAGCGTTAGGGGCTGCATTAGTTTTTTTATTTAAAAGTATTAATAGAAGAATGCTGAATGGAATGCTAGGTTTTGCTGCTGGTGTAATGATTGCAGCAAGTTATTGGTCATTATTGGCTCCGGCAATAGAAATGGCGGAAAACGCAGGAAATATTGCATGGATACCTGCTGTTGCTGGATTTCTTGGAGGAGGAGCATTTCTCTGGATAGTTGATAAAATTTTACCGCATCTTCATTTAGGATTAAAGGTAGAAGATGCTGAAGGTATAAAAACAAGCTGGCAAAGAAGCATTTTGCTGGTTTTGGCAATCACAATTCATAATATTCCTGAAGGACTTGCTGTTGGTGTTGCATTTGGCGCTGTAGCAGCCGGACTGCCTTCCGCAACAATTGGAGGAGCAGTTGCACTTGCATTAGGTATTGGGATTCAGAATTTTCCTGAAGGAACATCAGTTGCTGTACCATTAAGAAGAGAAGGGCTTTCAAGATTAAAATGTTTTTGGTATGGTCAGCTTTCTGGAATTGTTGAACCAATTGCAGGTGTTATAGGAGCATTTGCCGTAATAATTATGAGGCCTATACTACCCTATGCTCTCTCTTTTGCTGCAGGCGCAATGATTTATGTTGTTGTTGAAGAATTAATTCCAGAAGCTCAACAGGATAAAAATACTGATATAGCAACAATTGGAGCAATGATTGGGTTTTCAGTTATGATGATGTTGGATGTTGCTCTGGGGTAACTTATTATAAATCAGCAAATTGCAAAGAATATAGGTTGTAATACATGCCTTTTTTGTCGATTAGTTCTTTATGAGTTCCTGATTCTACAATTTGCCCTTTGTCTAAAACAATAATTTTATCAGCATTTTCAATTGTGGATAATCTATGTGCAATTATTATTGACGTTCTTCCTTTAATCAAATTCTTAATTGCATCTTGTATTAATTTTTCAGTTTCAGAATCAATATTTGAAGTTGCTTCGTCAAGAATAAGTATTGAAGGATCATAATATAATGCTCTTGCAAATGAGAGAAGCTGTCTTTCCCCTGCTGAAAAAGTTGCACCTCTTTCTGCAACCATTTTTTCTTCTTTTTCATGATATTTTTTTATAAATTTGTCAATATGGGTTGCTTTTATCGCAAAAGAAAATTTTTCTTTATCAAATTCATTATTTAAAATTATATTTTCTTTAATATTTTTTGAAAATAAAAAAACATCCTGCATAACTATCGAAATATTTTTTCGTAAAATATTGTAAGGCAAATCTTTGATGTCATTATTATTAATTAATATTTTACCTCGTTGGATTTCATATAGCTTTGATATTAAAGATATAATTGTTGTCTTTCCGGTACCTGTTTCTCCAATAATTGCAATGGTTTCACCCGGATTAATTTTAAAATTAATGTTTTTTAATATCCATTGATCTTTTTTATAATAGAACCAAACGTTTTGAAATTCAATTTTTCCTTTTAATTTATCATTATCAAATTTTTTCAGTAAAGATGATTTGTCCTTTTCAATTTTTGATTTTTCTTCAAAAACAGATAATATTTTTTCTCCGGCTGCATTAGCAGATATTATCATATCAAATTTTTCTGCAAAGTCTGTGATTGGGCGGAATAAACTTTGGACATATTGTAAGAAAAGAACAAGTAATCCAAAACTTATTTTATGTGTTAAGATTCCTTTAGCTCCAAGATAAATAACAAGCCCTACAGCAAACCAGCGAAAAAAAGATAAAATAGGAAGAAAAACAGCGCGTACAAAAACTTGATTGATATAGGAGGAATAAAGTTCATAATTATTATTTTTAAATTTATTAAAAATCTTTTTTTCTGCAACAAAGATCTGAATGATTTTAATTTGTGAAATTATTTCTTGAAGAAATGAGTTCATAATTGCTACTTTTTCTCTTACAATTAAAAATAATTTTTTTGTTTTTAATCGAAAAATGATGATTATTATAATAATAAAAGGAAAAGTTAGTGCAATTCCTGAAGCCATGTAAAAATTTTCTCTAAACATAACTATTAATATTGCAATAAGAAGAACAAAATCCTGAAAGAGAGTTATAATAACATTGGAAAATAATTCTCTCAAGACTTCAACATCATTTGTGATCCTGTTAACAAGCCTGCCTATAGGATTTTTATCAAAATAAGAGACTTCATAAGATACCATTCTTTCAAAAAGATCAACTCGTAGATCTTTCATTGATTTATTTGATAATTTCATTAAGCTTATTATTTGCAGGTTAACAGTAAAAAATTGAAGAACTAATAATGACAGCATTATTATAAATATATAAAAGATCATAAGAAAATCATGTTGTCTTAAGCTTAATGTATCATTTAATGTGAATATGTGAGTATATTTAGTATTTATTAAATATATATTTTTATCATATTTAAATGCTTTTTTATCTTTTAATAAGTTATTTAATTTGGCATTTAAAGATTCATCTGTAAGCCTTGGACTTTGAATGAAAAGATATTTTTCTTTTGAAAAAATATTTTGGGATGTATAATTAAGAATTTCTTTTTTTGAAAAATATTTTAATTTATCCTTAAATAAGAAATTTGTATCATCATTAAGCCATATACTTGATTTGATTTTTTTTGTTAAAAAAGTTGAATCATTCAACTCTTTTTTTATATTATTAATGTTTATAATATGTCCTTCTTTAATTATATATCTATCAATAATAATTTTAGATACATATGGGACAAGGAGAGAAACTCCGGTTATTATTATTACTAAAAAAAGACTTACGAAAAGATATCTTTTATATTTTAAGACATATCTCATTAGGAATTTTGTGACTTTTTTGTCATAAAGTTTTTCTTTTTTGTCTTCTTTTTCTATGAAATATTTCAATCAAACCTTCCTGGAAAATTGCATCAGATATTACCTTCGGCAAATCTCTGATGCAATTGTTCGTTGATGGAGTCGTCATGCGCTTCAAATAAAGAAAAAAACATTTTCTTTATAATTAGGCATCTTTTTGTCATGATGACTCTTAAAAAGATTTAAAACAATAGCTGTCTCAGCTGTTGAATGATAGAAATTTTTATAAAGAATTTGTATCATCCTTTAATCTTTGTAATTCATATAATCTTGAATAATAATCTTTATTTTTTAGTAATTCGTTATGTGTTCCCTGTTCTTTAATTTTACCGTTTTCAAGAACTATTATATTATCACAATCTTTAATTGTTGAAATACGATGGGCAATAATTATAGTTGTCTTTTTTTGAATTTCTTTTTTCATGTTTTTTATTATTTTTTGTTCAGTTTGAACATCTACTGATGAAAAAGCATCATCTAATATTAATATTTTTGGATTTAAAATTAAAGCTCTCGCAATAGATAATCTCTGCTTTTGACCTCCGGAAAGCATAACACCTCTTTCTCCAATTACAGTTTCATAACTTTTACTAAATTTTTTTACTTCTTTATCAAATGACGCGATTTCAGAATAATATTCTATTTTATTTTTAAATATATCCTCTTGAGCTTCATCTATACCAAGCAGGATATTATTTTTAATTGTATCAGAAAATAAAAGCATTTCTTGAGGCACATAACCTATTGATTTTCTTAATAAATCTATTGGAATTTCATTAATATCGTTATTATCAATAAAGATAGAATTATTACTGACATTAAATATTCTAAATAAAAGATTGATAAGTGTTGTTTTACCTGCGCCATGCTTACCCAGAATTCCTAATGTGCTGTTTTTTGGAATTGATAAACTAATATTATTTAAAACCGGTTCTTTATTATTTTCAAATGAAAAGGTTAAATTTTTAATTTTAATGTTACCCAGAATATCTGTTATTTTTTTATTATTTTTTTTAAATACAATTTCAGGTTTGGTGTTCAAGAGATTCATAACTCTTACTGTCGAAGCGATTCCCTGCTGCATGATATTAAACACCCAGCCAATAGCGATCATAGGCCAAACCAAATTAGCAATGTAAAAATTAAATTGTACAAATTGACCTAATGTAATAGTTTTATTTATTGTAAATATTCCTCCAACAAAAAGATAGATAATTACTGCGACTGAAGCAACAAGTCTTACTAAAGGGAAAAGTAATCCCCAGGCTTTGGCAAGATTTAAACTTTTTTGAGAATAATTGATACATTTTTCATGGAAGTTATTTTTTTCTTCTTTTTCTTGAGTAAATCCTTTTACAATTCTTATGCCGGAAAAAATTTCTTGTGTAAAAGAAGATATTGAAGAAAAAGATTCTTGTTTTTCCTTAAAACGATTTCTAATTTTTCCTCCAAATAAAACCAAAAAAAATGCAATAACTAATAATGGAATAATTGAAAGAAGAGTAAGTTTAATATTAATAGAAAACATAAAAGCAATAGTTAAAGATCCAAGAAAAAGTGAATCAATTATGCCAATTAAAGCAGGGCCTGCTGACATTCTTATAGCATTTAGATCATTTATCATTAATGCCATAAGATCACCTGTTTTGGTTTTGTTATAGAATGAAAAAGAAAGTTTTTGCAAATGAGTAAACATATCTTTTCGAATTTCTTTTTCAATTTTTCGTGATGCTGTAACAATTAAGAAACGCCAAAAGAATCTTAAAATAACCATTATAATTGCAAGAGACAAAATAATAAGAGTGTTTTTAATTATTAAATTTTTAATTAATTGTTCATTGCTTATAGAATCCAGAATTACCTGAATAAACTTAGGAATTATTAATTGAAAGAAATCAACTGTAGTTAAAAATAAAATTCCAAAAAATAAAGAGAGTTTATGACGCAAGATATATGAAAATAAAAAGTGAAAAGCTTTTTTTGTCTGTTGTTTTGAAATTTTATTTTGCATTATTTTTTTATTAAAAATTTTTAAGGATTGTATTAATACCGATCCCTATTAAGATTATTCCGCCAAAAATTTCTGCCCATTTACCGAGTAGAAATCCAAATATTTTTCCTAAATATACACCGGTAAAAGATAAAATAAAAGTAATTATTCCAATCATAGAAACTGATAGCAGGAGATTGGTGTTTAATAAGCCTAATGACAAGCCTGCGGCTAAAGCATCTAAAGAAGTTGCCAAACAGACAACTATTAAATGTTTGCCTTTTGAAATATCAATTGGATCACATTTTTCTTTTTTAATAATTGCATCAATTATCATCTTTAGCCCAATTCCTAATAGAATTATGAAAGCAATTAAATAGCTTCCTTTTAAGAATATTTTACCTAAAAGGCTACCGACAAACCAACCAAGCAAAGGCATTAAAAATTGAAATAAAGCTGTAAAAAAAGCAAGTCTTAAGCTTGAGTTGATTTTAGATTTTGGGTGACATACACCAAAGCTAATGGAAACAGAAAAAGCATCCATTGCTAAACCTAGAGAGAGAAATATTAGTTGAATCATTTTTTACTTAATCCAATTTTTATATTTACTTCATCAACATTAACTTCTACATCTGCTTTGTTATCTTGACTGATTTCTAATGCAAGGGTTTCCTGCATAATAATATCCTGCCAGTTTGTCAATGCGTCTTGTATATTTTGTGGTGCATTGTAAAAAATTTTTATTCTATCAATAACATTTAGATCTTTATCTTTTCTTAGATTTTGAATATGACGGATAAATTGACGTGAAATGCCTTCCTCTATTAACTCTTTTGTGAGATGTGTATCAAGAGCTAAAGTCAAAGTACCTTCATTTATTACAGACAACCCCTCTTTTTCATTTCTTTCTATTAGAATATCTTCTGATATTAATTCTAAATTATTATTATCAATATTTATACTTATACTTTCACCATTATCAATTTTTTTTATTTCTTCATTGCTAAATTTCGAAATAATGCCTGCGGCTTCTTTCATTTTATTGCCGATTTTTTTACCTAATACTTTAAAGTTAGCCTTGCATGATAATGTTACAAGTTTTCCTTCATCTTCCTCAAAAATAACATTTTTAACATTTAACTCTTCTTTTATTATATCTTCCATTTTTGTAAGCAATTTTTTTTCTTCTTTATCGGATGTAACCAGATACACTGCATTCAACGGTTTTCGAAGATTGATTTGAACTTTTGCCCGGAGGCTTCGTCCCATCTCAACAGTTTTTTGAATAAGTTCCATCTCTTTCTCAAGTGTTTTATCACGTAAATCTTTATTCTCAACCGGATAATCACATAGATGAACAGACTCAGGCATATCTTCTGTTTTTAAGTTTTGATAAATTTCTTCAACTAAATATGGAGCAATAGGAGCTGTTACCTTACATAATGTTATCAATGCTTTATATAAAGAAGAGTATGCTTGATTTTTATCATTATCATTTTCGCTTTTCCAGAAACGACGTCGTGAACGTCTAATAAACCAGTTTGTAAGCTCATTAATATATTTAAAAATAATTCTAATTGCATTTTGTATATCATAATTTTCTAAAAAATTATCAACTTCTGCAACAAGTAGTTCCGAGTAGCTAATTAACCATTTATCGAGAGGATTCTCTAATGCACTAACCATATCTTTTTTTGGATCCCATTTATCGACAATTGCATATGTAACAAAAAATGAATATGCATTCCATAAAGGGAGGTGGAAATTTCTTAATATCTCAGCAACGCCTTTTTCTGAGAACAACAATTCACCTGCTTTAACTGCACTCGAAAGCATCAGATAAATCCTGACAGCATCTGCGCCATAATTGTCAAAAACATAATTTACTTCAGGATAATTGCGAAGTCTTTTTGACATCTTCTGTCCGTCTTCTGCTAAAATCAACCCGCTAACAACTACATTTTGATATGGGCTTTTGTCAAATAATGCTGAACCTAAAACCAAAAGTGTATAAAACCATCCTCTTGTCTGATCAAGGCTTTCAGCAATAAAGTCTGCAGGATATGTTCTCTCAAACTTTTCTTTATTCTTAAAAGGATAATGGCTCTGCGCATAAGGCATTGCACCTGACTCAAACCAACAATCGAGTACTTCTTCAATACGCGTCATTGTACCGTTACACTTTTTGCATTTTCCTGTAAGAGGATCAACATGATGTTTATGTATATCATCAATTTTTTTCCCTGAGAATTCTTCAAGCTCTTTTATACTTCCAATACAAACAACTTTATCACATCTGTCGCATTTCCATACAGGTATCGGACATCCCCAGTATCGATTTCTACTTATAGCCCAATCCCTTGCATTCCCAATCCATTTGCCAAATCGTCCTTCTTTTATATGTTCCGGATACCAATTGATTTTTGAGTTTGACTCGATCATAGTATCTTTAATTTTTTGAATATTTACAAACCAGCTTGTGATAGATCTATATATCAATGGTTCATCGCACCGCCAGCAGTGAGGATACGAGTGCTGATAAGTATCTCGTTTAACTAGTTTACCTTCTTCTTTAAGCCGCAGTATAATATCTTTATCTGCCTGTTTAACCATTACGCCTTTATAGTCTGATATTTCTTCCATGAATTTTCCGGACTCGTCTATAGGACATACAGCAGGTAATCCTTCAGCCTTGCCAATTTCAGCATCGTCTTCACCAAAACCGGGAGCTATATGAACTACTCCGGTACCTGACTCTGTAGAAACATGGTGACCTAATACAACTCTAAATGCGCCTTCATTCTCAAGTGCTGTGAAATAAGGAAATAAAGGCTCATACTTTAAACCGATAAGCTCTGTCCCTTTAAATTCACTCTCTATTTTTACACTTGAAATGTCTTTATAATATTTACCTAAAAGTTCTTTTGCTAATATATATAATTTTCCATCATCATTGATTTTAACATAAGTGATATCCTCCCCAACCGCTAATCCCATATTTGAGGGTAAAGTCCAGGGAGTCGTAGTCCATGCTAGAATAAATGTGTTTTTTTGATCTTTCAGTTTAAATGCAACTGTTATTGCAGGATCCTGAACATCTTTATATCCCTGATTTGTTTCAAAATTTGACAACGGCGTAGCACATCTTGCACAATATGGAAGTATCTTATACCCCTCGTATATCAGCTCCTTATCCCAGAGTGTTTTAAATACCCACCAGATAGACTCCATGTAATCCATATCCATTGTCTTATATGCATTTTTAAAATCAACCCAGCGTCCCATGCGCTCAATCGCTTTTTCCCACTCAGCTGTATATCTTAAAACACTTGCCTTACAAGCCTCGTTGAATTTATCTATTCCATACTTCTCAATATCCTGTTTAGAGTTTAGTTTCAATTCCTGTTCTATAAGATTTTCTACCGGGAGACCATGGCAATCCCAGCCCCAGACTCTTTCTACATATTTCCCTTTCATTGTCTGATATCTGGGAATTATATCTTTAATTGTTCCGGGTAGTATATGTCCATAATGAGGAAGACCTGTTGCAAAAGGAGGCCCATCATAGAATACAAATTGTTCATTGTTTTTAGTTTTTTCTAAGGTTTTTTCAAAAATTTTATTAGCTTTCCACAATTTTAAGATATTGTTTTCAACCTTAGAAAAGTTTACCTGTTTTTCAACTTCTTTAAAAGACATATTAAACTCCCGGTATCATTAACAGTAAGACAGACGTCTTGTCTGCCTGCTTTTTATATATTAATAATTAATCGACAGGCGAGACGCCTGCCGTCCCTAAATTTTATAAAAGATATAAATATTAACCGTTTATATCATTAATATGTAATTTATCAATATCATTTTTTTACCGCCCTCCCGACCACTCACGAGTGGTTGGATAGAGTGCGTAGAGTAGTTTTTTGAGATTGGATTAGCTCACTCTTT
>CAZYID010000110.1:0-11919 GCA_964646595.1 uncultured Spirochaetales bacterium
CCGGTCCTTCCTTGCAGTTTTCCTTTACCCATTTTAATGCTCTTTCATATTCTTCCTTATCATAAATCCCTTCTTCTATACGTCTTATAAACTCTGACATATCTACATATTCATTTCTCATCCCCAGATAATTCTGAAAAAATTCGTCACTAACAATAGAACCTGCTATACCCATAGATACAGAGCCCATTGATAGATAAGATTTTCCCCTCATATTTGCAACAGCAAGACCTGCCCGGGCAAATGCCAATAACTTTTCCTGAACATCAATGGGTATACTTGTGTCATCAGAATTCTGGACGTCTTTTCCATATATCCCGAATGCGGGTAATCCTTTTTGGTTATGCCCTGCGAGTACTGCAGTGAGATATACGGCTCCAGGTCTTTCTGTTCCATTAAATCCCCATATTGCTTTTGGGTTAGTTGGGTGCATGTCCATGGTTTCTGAACCATAGCACCAGCATGGAGTCACTGTTAACGAAACACCGACTCCCTCTTTTTCAAACTTATCTGCATACATCGCAGCTTCAGCAACTCCTCCGATACAGCTGTCCGCAATAACACACTCAACAGGTATGCCGTTTGGATGTTTTATATTTTTTGTTAAGAATTCAGCTGCCGATTTAGCCATATTCATGACCTGATTTTCCAATGATTCTCTAACTCCACCGAGTCTGCCATCTATAGCCGGTCTTATACCGATTTTGGGCAAATCACCTTTTAATCTATTTTTAAAAGGCTGCAATTTTAGATTTGATACATTTGACATAATTTATACCTCTTATTTATAAAAAAAATAATTGCTTTCAATTAGAAAAAATATTATAAAACTTATCTTTTTTCCAAGCTCATTAATAAAAGTTATAATTTTTTCATTTTTATTAAGAATATATTGGCATATTGAAATGCCCTGTATAACTTTTAAATTTATTGTTTCTTACCACTGTGCAGGATAATAAAATTCAACATTTTCTTTAGTTATTATATCGATAGGTAAATATTTAATAGGAACTATGTTAAGCCCGTTAAACCAGTCTACTGCTGCTTCAACTGCAAGAGCTCCATCTCCTTCTGCTGATTGAAAAGTAATTGCATGAATTTTACCATCTTTAACTCCGTCAAGACCAGCTTTAGAATGACTGACTCCAACTCTTATTATATCTTCTCTATTTGTTTGAACAATTGCTTTATTTGCACCAATTAATGTTTCGGAATCATCAGCACTTATTATGCCATTTATATTTTTATCATATTTTTTTATCCATTCAAGCACTGTCTTCTCACTTTTTTCCCTATCCAAATCTGTAGTTTTCATATCAAGACATTTCATTTCAGGAGCTATTTTTTTAAGTTCAGTTATAAAAGAAAAGGTTCTGGCGAAATAATTAGATGTACCTTTAAAATGTCTGATACAGCAGTAGTTGCCTTTATAATTCATAAACTCTGCAAATTTTTTTGCCAGTAGTCTGCACTGTCCCCAATCATCCGGCCCTGTCCAGCAAATAATGTATTTATATCCTTTATCATCCTCAGGAGTCATATTGCTTAGTATTACAGGAATACCCGCTTTATTAATTTTTTTACACCAATCTGTACATTTTGTAGCGCTTTCCGGATTTATAATTATCATATCAGATTTTTCTTTAATTGCTTTATTAATCTGTTTTTCTTGTGTACCTGTGTTATAATCAGCACTATAAATTTTTAAATTTATTCCAAATGCATCAGCTATTTTTTTCATTCCTCTTTCATAAGCAGACTGATATGGATGATTTGGTCTCAAACAAATTATCTTTTTACCGGAAGCTCCATCAGCAGGTGAGTCTGGGATATTGATTTTTTCAGCAATATTCCAGCCTGCATATTCAATATCATACCAGTGTCTTTCATCATCTTCCGGATATTGTTTTGGTTCTTTTTCAGGTTTTGATGGTATTTCTTTCTGCTTTTTGTTCCATCGAATTAAAGGCTGGCCATCACTAGATAAAAGGTTAGATGTATCAATAATGTTAAAATTTGATATATCTTTAACAATAATTTTAATATTATTTGAATTATCAGTACCTAAACTGGAAATATTTGAAGTTGATTCTAATATTTGATTCATACCCATATTTATCTCATTTAATGATTTAGTATTATTTGACGAAATTTGGACAACATTATTTAATGAGGTATGAATATTCTCCGATTTGGTATTAATTTCATTTGATGCATTATTAACTTCATTGGTAATTTCTACTAGGTTCGTTAATGCTGAAGTAATTTCTTTAGTTCCTGTGGACATTTCTCCAAGACTACTTATTATTTCATTCATGCTGTCTGATACATCTTGTACTCCTAGTGACATGTTTTTAATTGAAGTATTTGTTTCTAAAGTTGTAGTATAAGCATTTTGTATATTAGAAATAATCATGTTTAGGTTTTTTGATATATTTTTTGCATTAAGTTCAGTTGTTTCTGCAAGGTTTTTTATTTCCCCGGCCACAACTCTAAAACCTTTTCCATATTTACCAGAATGAGCGGATTGAATTGAGGCATTTATGGATAGTATATTTATTTGAGAAGCTATATCGTTTATTATTTCTACAAGGTTTTTTATAATACTAGCTGAGTCAGTAACTTTTTTTATAGAATCAATTGTTATTCCCATATTTTTTTTGCCTTCAATTGACTGTTTTCTTAATGATTCAATAAAATCTATTTTTAAATTTGAAATTGATGTAATATTTTGTATTGAGTGTACCATCTGCTCTATAATTGCCGAAGATTCGTTAACTGAAGTTGACTGGAAGCTTATTTTGTCAACAATATTTATTATAGAAGTTCCTATTTCTTCAACATAATTAAGTGAAGATTTTAAATTATCTTCCAAGAGTTTTCCATTATTTGTTATGGAATTAATATTTGCAGACATTTCTTCTATTGCTGTAGAGCTTTGATGAGTGCTGGTAGCAAGGTTTTCACTCAAACGCATACTGATATTTGAAATATTTTTTAATTTAAAAATTATATTGTGAATTTTAGCAATAAAAATATTTATTTCTTTGCTAAAAGAGTTTATTTCATCCGTGCCTTTTACAGGAAGTCTTTGTGTTAAATCTGCATTATTTTTTGAAGAAATACCTGCTATTTTATTTTTTATTTGAATAAAATTTTTAGTAAAAAAAAAATAAATTGCTAAAAAATTTACAATATTAATTATGAATATTATTATTAATAATGATAAAGATATTTCTAATTTTTCTGTAAATTTTATAAAGTAGAGTAAGGCATAAAATAATGATGTTAATAGAAAAAGAATTATTTGCTTTTTAATTAATGAAGTGGTTCTTTTTTTTATTTTTACTATTTCCTTCATTAAATAAACCTTCCAAAAAAGCTAAAATATTTTAAAGTTATTATTTAATAATAATAAAAAAAAATTAGGATAACAAGAAAAATTTAATATATAGCGCTATTTTTAAAATAAATTTTATTATTAGCTAACAATAAAATAAATGTTGTTCATTTTAACTAACAATAAAATGAACAACATAAATAAAAAAAAGAGTACCAATTTATTTTAATTACCTAAAGCTTTTTGCGCTTCTTTTGAAGTAATATTATCAGTTGTAACTGCAAATACGCCTGTATCTACGAATTTTTTTACTTTTTTGCCTTCAGCTGCATCAATAGCAATTTTGACACCCATATATCCCATGTTATATGGACTTTGTACCATAATGGCTTGTAATACACCTTTTTTAGTATAATCTTGAAGTTGTTCTGCTCCATCAAAACCTATAGCAGTAATTTTTCCTGCTTTACCAGCTTCTTCAATCGCTCTAGCCATACCAATTGCTGTTGGTTCATTTGCGCCAAAAATAGCAACTAAGTCAGGATTAGCAGCAAGAACGTCAGTTGTTTGATTTAAAGCTGTAGCCATATCTGCTTGAGAATAATATGGACCAATAATTTTCATAGAAGTATTAGCCTTAATATAATCTGTGAAACCTTTTTCTCTGTCAATTGCGCTGCCTGCACCCGGTACATATGACATTAAGGCTATTTTACCTGTTTTACCTGCATTTTTTACAAGTTCTATTGCTGCCATTTTTCCAGCAGCTACATTGTCTGTTGTTAAAAATGAAACTGTTTCATGATCAAGTGCTGAGTCAATTACAACAACAGGTATGCCTGCATTTTCTGCCTTTTTGATAACTGGAACTAACGCTTTAGAATCACATGGTGCAAAAACTATTGCCTTAACTTTTCTATTAATAGCATTTTCTACCAAAGCTACTTGTTCATTGATCTCTGTTTCTGCTGCAGGACCAACTGTAGTTACTTTTGCTTTTGTTTCTTTTCCCGCTTGTTTTGCGCCTTTAAAAACAACCTGCCAGTAAGATGAATTAGTAGTCTTAACTATAACTGCTATTTCATTTGATTTTTTCGCTTTTCCCCAACCGGTAAGAAGAGAAACACTAAGAATAACAATAAGTAAGACAATCAATACTGAAAAAAATCTGTTTTTTTTCATAAAAACTCCTTTTTAAATAATTTACACATTTATAAATATTCCACGAATACAACGTGGATTATTTTTTTCTATGTTTTATCTGGTCTATATAAACCGCTCCTATAATTACAAAGCCTATTATCATCTGTTGAATAAAATATGATACTCCAAGCATATTTAGGCCGTTTCTAAGGACACCTATAATAAATGCGCCAATCATAGTCCCGGTGATTGTTCCGACACCTCCCATTAGACTAGTGCCGCCGATAACAGCCGAAGCTATTGCATCAAGTTCGTATGCCACACCTGCAGTAGGTTGCGCCGTAACTAGTCTTGATGTTAGTATGATACCTGCAATTGCTGCCATTGCTCCTGAAAAAGCATAAACAAAATATTTTACTAATTTTATATTTAATCCTGATAAGCGGGATGCCTCTTCATTAGAACCTGTTGCATAAGTATAACGGCCAAGTTTTGTCTTCTTTAGTATAAAACTTGACAAAAATGCAACAAATATCATGATTATTACAGGGGTTGGTATTTTCCAGAATAAAATACCTCCTACTATCTCAAAGGACTTATGTATTCCTGTAACAGGACTTGCGCCTGTTATATAAAGTGTTATTCCTCTGGCTATTCCCATCATACCAAGAGTTGCAATAAAAGGAGGAAGACCTCCCTGTGTAACAATAAATCCATTGAATAAGCCGCAGAAAATTCCTGCAAGCATGCCTAAAATTACCGCAATTACAGGACTTAATCCAGCACGCATTGACATACCGCATATAACTCCGCTAAATGCGAGAACTGAACCTATACTAAGATCAATACCTGCGGTAATAATAACAAATGTTACTCCAATCCCTATGAATGCTATAATACTGGTTTGAAGAGCTACCGTTAAAAAATTACTTACGGTTAAAAAATTCGGCGATACTATCGAAAAGATAATTATAAGCAGCGCCAGTGCTGCAAAAGATATTAATTGTTGAAAAAAAGTTGAGTTTTTAAACAAAGGCTTTTTTATTATATTTGTATCATTCATTTTTTACTCCCAAGATTTTTATCTGCGACACCAGTCGCAAAATTCAATATTTTTTCTTGTGTTGCATCTGCTATATTAAGTTCTCCTGTTATTTTACCTTCATGTAATACTATAATACGGTCACTCATTCCTAATATTTCCGGTAATTCTGAGGAAATCATAATTATACCAACACCGTTTTTTACAAGTTCATTTATCAGCTCATATACTTCAAATTTAGCGCCTACATCAATTCCTCGTGTCGGTTCATCAAAAATGAGAACCTTAGAGTGTCTGTATAGCCATTTTGCTAAAACTGTTTTTTGCTGGTTACCACCGCTAAGATTTTTAGCAATTTGCTCTCTGCTGGGTGTTTTAATATTAAGATCATTAATGTATTTATCAGCGGCTTTTTGTTCTTCCTTCTTTGAAAGAATGCCCATAGAATTGCTTATTTCATCCACATTTGCCAGAGTGATGTTTTCATCTACCTGTAAATTAAGAACAAGACCGTCTTTTTTTCTATCCTCAGTTATATAGCCTATTCCGGCTTTAATAGCATCTCTGGGATTATTAATTGAGAGCTCTTTTCCTTCTAAAATTATTTTTCCTTCATCCGGAATATCTGCGCCAAATATAGCCCTAACTAACTCAGTTCGTCCGGCACCCATTAATCCCGAGATACCTAAAACTTCACCCTCACAAAGATCAAACGAAATATCATTAACAACATCTTTTCTCTTTATATTTTTAACTTCAAGAATCTTTTTCCCTTTTTTTATTTTTCGAGGGGGAAATTTTTCATCTAAAGTTCTTCCTACCATTTTTGAAATTAATTCACTTAAGGTTATTTTAGAATAATCATATGTGCCAACATAACTCCCGTCTCGTAAAACCGTTATACGGTCAACGATATGTTTTAGCTCCTCAAGTCTATGAGAAATGTATATTATTCCTACACCCTTATCTCTAAGTTGATGAATAATCTTAAATAGCTCATCAATTTCCAATTCGGTTAGGGCTGAAGTTGGTTCATCCATGATTAGTATTTCAGAATCAAAAGATAAAGCTTTGGCAATCTCAACCATTTGTTTTTTTGACACTGTCAGATCGTTAACCAATGTAGTCGGATCAATATCTTGATGTAGTGTTGATAAAATTTTTTGTGCTTCAATATTAAGTTTCTTTTCATCAAGTACCCAATTATATTTCATTGGTTCTCTACCGATAAAAATGTTTTGAGCAACTGTCAAGTGGGGCAATAAATTTAATTCTTGATAAATTATGCTTATTCCCTGATGCTGCGCCTCATGGGGATTTGAAATAATGATCTCTTTGCCTTTGTAAATTAATCTTCCCTCATCTGCTTCATAAACACCTGTTAATATTTTCATTAAAGTTGATTTGCCCGCGCCGTTCTCGCCGATTAATGCATGTACCTCGCCCTTCCGAAGATCCATTGAAACATTATCTACCGCAAGAACGCCGGGGAATCTTTTTGTAATATATTCAATCTTTAATAATGTAGTATCCAGAATATTTCTCCTTTCCTAATAAATAATATTTAAAATATTCTATATTTTTTGTGAGTATATGCTAGAATTATAAGAAATGTAAATTGAGGATTTTCCCAAGAATGGTAATTATTTTCCCAAATTATTTGATAGGAATTTCTTTTGCAAGAGGAAAAAGCAATTTTTGATTTTCTTGCGTATACATATTATCAAGTGTTATAAGTGTTGAGCCTGTATCTATTCTGGCGTTTACCTTTTTTTTCCTTAACATTTCGATTGCTGTTTTAACGCTTAAATATCCCATATTAAATGGTTTTTGAACAACAAGAGCTTTTATTATACCTTCCTCTAAAAACTCAATTTCTTCAATTCCATTATCAAACCCTATAAGAGTTATAAGATCCTTGTCTCCGATCTTTTTTAAAGCTCTTGCAGCACCTGTAGTTGATGGGTCATTAAGTGCAATAATTCCCTTAACCTGAGGTTTATTTTTAACTATGTCTAAAGTTATTTCTATCGCTTTTTCTCTGAAGTTATCACAGTAGTATGATCCTTCTATTATTAATTTTTCACTTTCACCAAGTGCTTTACGTACACCTTTTTCTCTTTCTATTGCAGAAGAAGTTCCTTTTACATAACTTAAAATAGCTACAGAGTCTCCACTTGAAAGCAATTTGATCATTTGCTTTCCAAGTTTTTGACCAGCAACAATATTATCTGTTGCTATTAAAGATATAGGAATATTGGAATTTATGCCTGAATCAATTGTAATTATAGGAATACCATTTAAATGTATTTTTTCAACAACCGGAGTAAGCGCATTATAATCTAAGGCAGCTAATATAATAGCTGATGGCTTTTCTATTATTAATTTTTCTAAAATGCTTTTTTGATCATTTATATTACTTTCTAACCATGGACCTGTAATATTTAAATTTATCCCATACTCGTTTTTTGCGCTCACTGCGCCTGCCTTGACAATTTGCCAGAAATTAAATGATGGATCCATTGATTTTATTACCATTGTGATATTCATTTTTTGATATGTTAAAATGTTTTTTTGAATAAAATAAATTATAGATGTTGCTACAATTATTAATATAAAGAATAATAAAATTGATATTGCAATTTTAGATTTGTATTTCATGAGCTTTGTTCCTTAATCTGTGGTAGGGAGATCTTAATCTTAGTTCCTTTATTGGGTGTGCTTGTACACGTAATGTTATATTTAGAACCAAAATATAATTTAATTCTATCGTTTATGTTGCTAATACCGATACCTGATGCATGCGAATCAGGTTCTCCAGTTGTAAAAACTTTATTAACTTTATCTTTTGTCATGCCAACTCCATCATCTATTACCTGAAGAATAATTTCTGATTTTTCCTTTTTTCCAATAATCTGAATATGTCCTTTTTCTTTTTTATTTTTGATGCCATGATAAATGGCGTTTTCAACAAGCGGCTGTAAAATAAGTTTAATTGTTTTCATTTGTAATATTTTAGGATCAATTTTGATTGTAAAGTCGAATTTGTCTTTATATCGCATTTTTTGTATCGTTAGATAGCTTGTGATGTGTTCTATTTCATTTTGGATAGTAATTATTTGTTCTCCTTTGTTTATGCCTAGGCGAAAAAGTTTTGAAAGCGCAGAGGTCATTTCCAGTACTGCTTTATTTTTTTTATTTGCAGCTAGCCAAATTATAGAATCTAGAGTATTGTATAAAAAATGTGGTTTTATTTGAGCTTGAAGTGCTTTTAACTCACTTAATCGTTTATGCTCCTGTTCTTTTAAAATTTGTTTCATGAGATCTTTAATTTTATATATCATGATTTTAAAATCTTTTTCCAGCTCACCAATTTCATTTGTACTCTGGACCGTGATATTGATATCAAAATTGCCATTTTCAACTTCTTTCATAGATGAGCGAAGTAGTTTAATAGGTTTCGAAATCTTCCTTGATATAAAAATTGATATTATGATTATTATAACAATAGAAATAATACTTAAAAGAAAATAGTAAAATTGAATTGTCCCCTTTTTTTCAATTAACTCATTTAGGTATGTAACTCCTACTATTTTCCAATCCGGATCGTATAATGATTTAATTGTATAAACTTTCTTTATGCCATTATCATTAACAACAAAACTTCCATCGGATGTATCTATGACTTTATAAATCATTTCCTTTTTCAAATTACTATAAATAAGTTGTTGTTCGGGATGATATATGATTCTACCTGATTTATCTACAATAAAAATATATCCATTTTTACCATGACGAATATTTTCACAAAGGTCTTCAATTATATTAAAATTTAAATCTACAAGCAGTATACCTAAAGGTACTTTATATTGTTGATCATATATTTCTCTGCTAAGACTAACAACCCAACGAAATTCTTTATTAAAAAGATTTTGAACATGAGAAGGGCTTATGACTGCATATCCTTTTGCATGGGAAGCATTTTGATACCATTCTTGCTTTGTGTAATCAATATATTCTTTTATCTTTGTGTTTCCTCTATTTGATATATATCCTCCTTTGTGCCCCAAAAGCATTATTAAATTAATATCAAATCTTGTTTGCTGAATTGATTTAAATAGATTGACAATTTTTTCTTTATACTTTTTTTTATCATTTATCGAGAGTTTGTCAAAATTATAAAAATATTCTTCCACATCCTTGTTGCTATAAACAATTGATGATATATGTTTCATATATTCAACATATGATAAAATGTTTCTATGAACCTGGTCTATCAATAGAGAAGTGTTTGAAATGGATATATTTTTTGCAGTATCTTCTGTTAATTTATAAGATGAAATTCCAACTCCAATAATAACTATAATAAAAAATGAAGAAAATGTAAGTACGAGTCTTGATTGAATGCTTTTTAATTTCTTTTTCATTTTTATGCTTTATTTTGTAAATTATTACGAAATTCGGAAGGTGTTAAATTATTTATTTTTTTAAAAATTATACTAAAATAGTGCGGATCACTAAAACCGATTTTGTAAGCTATTTCATAGGTCATCAATGATGTTGTTTTTAAAAGTTCCATTGATTTTTCTATTCTTATACGCGTTAAATACTCAATAAAAGTCATGTTCGTATGCTTTTTAAAAAGCGGGCTAAACCTGCTTTTACTCATACAAAGATAAAAACAAATTGACGAAAGAGTCATTTTTTCGTTATTATAATTTTCTTTTATAAAGTTCTCCGCTAATAATATTTTATTCTTGCTAAAATCATCTTTTTTTTCTTTTATTAATTTTTGAATATTGTTTATTACATCTATTAACCAAACTTCAAGTTTGTTAAGTGTTTTAAATTTAGAAATATGTAAAAATGGATTTTCAATTTCTCCAAACACATTTGTTTCATTAATTGAAAGCTCATTAATAATATTATAAATTAGAACAATTATTTTTTGTATATATGTGTAGCTTTTTTCTATTGGAACCATATTTGTTTTAAGATTTTTTATTAATTCTTTTATAAGCATTTTTGTTTCATCATGCCTATTTGTTTTTAAAGATAAGGCGATTTCTTTATCCCATTCTTTTTTAGATATCATTTCTATGGTTTGAGTTTTTATCAAATCATCGTAGCTAAGTATTTGATTTGTGCCCAAAAGAAAACGATAATCTAGTGCAGTTATTGCATTCTGGAATGAAAATGAAATTTCCTGTATGTTTGTACAGTTAGTTCCAATACTAATTGTTACTGTAGTTTCAGATATTTCTTCAACGGTTTGTCGAATGTTTTCTGCTACTAAAAGTTTTTTATTATTAAGTGTATCAAGTGATTTTTCATTTATAATAATAATAATATATTCATCACTATTGCTGAATACCTGGCCATCAAGATTTGATGTTTTTAATAATTGTGTACAATAATTTAATATGTTTAATGATAATAATTCGTATTTTTCATCGCCTATTTTTAATTTAAGTTCGTTAGAATTATCAATATCAATTACAATAGTAGAATAGAATGAATATTGAAAATTAAGAGATAAATATTTCAGGCGGTTTTTTATTTCGTCACCTTTAAGCTTGCCATAGATAATTTTGTTTAAAAATCGTTCTCTTAAGATAGGAAGACTTTCATTAAGTTTGTTTTTTAAATATTTAAGTTTTCTATTACTGGATATTTCTTTATCAATTTCTAATTTAACTCTTTTTATAATTTTGATTAGTTCATTTGGAGTTATTGGTTTAAGAATAAAATCATATACATTTAATCTAACAGCTTTTTGCGCATAATCAAATTTGTCATAACCAGTTATTAATATAATTTTAGTAGATGGAAATCTTTCTGAAACATATTTTGCTAATTCTAATCCATCTAAAAAAGGCATACAGATATCAGTTAAGATTACATCGGGCTTATATTTATCTATTGCTTCTATTGCTTGGTTTCCATCTTCACATTCGCCGATAAGATTAAATCCAAGTTTTTCCCAGGATATATTATCCCTTATGCCTTCTCTAATAATGGTGTCGTCATCTACTAATAGAAACTTATACATATTATAACTTCTATTTTAAAAAATTGATTTGAGATTATAACACACTGTTTAACAATTACAAAACAAAAATTTATAATATATGCATAGTGCTATATTTTATATTGAAATTAGTTGCTTTATAATACTTGATATTGTAATATCTAATTATTACTATTTTATAATAAATTTAAAAAAAAATAAATATGAAAAATAAAAAAATACCAAAGTATCAAGAAATTTATAATAAATTAAAAAATGATATTATTAATGAAAAATACAAATATGGAAGTGTCTTTCCTTCTGAAAGAGCTTTAAAAGAAATATTTAATGTAAATCACTTAACAATACGTAAATCATTATCAA
>CAZYID010000111.1:0-2502 GCA_964646595.1 uncultured Spirochaetales bacterium
ATAACACATTTAGGATGGATAGGAAGATGGCCAATATGGTGGATTACTTTATTAGGTGTAGGCTTAGTAGAAACCGTTATAGGATTTATGTTGGGATATGGGCTTCTTTCAAAAAATATTTTAAACAGAAATGAAGTAGCTAAAAAAAGAGCAGAAGAAGTTTTAACAAGGCTTGCCGGTTATCAAAGTAATATAGGAATAATCGGTATCTTTGTTGGCGTGTGGGTTATTTTATATCGTTTAATCTTTCATAATATGATAAATGTATAATTTATAAGAAGATTAAACTAATAAACATAACCATTATGTTTTGATTAAAGGGCTGTCAAAAAGTGAAAACTTTAAGACAGCCCTTTTTTAATAGTATAACATTGTTTATAAATAATTTTTAAAAATTATTTGAAAAATCAAGCTAACTTACTCTATGTTAATGCATTTTTTTATTGCTGTTTATTTTAGAAAAAAAATTTTATTGATTTTTTTTTAGGATGAATTATAATTATTTTACTAATCAATCAAATTTAATCATAAAAAATTTTAATCTATTAAAAAATAATATCATTTAAATTGTTTTATCTTATTTGTTTGTTGAAAAAATTAGGGAGAAATTTTAATGCAATATTTAAATTTTGGTAAAACAGGATTAAAAATATCACGCTTTGGTCTGGGCTGTATGAGGTTTCCCAAAAAAGACCTTACAGATGGCACTAATGTAATAGATCAGGATAAAGTAAATGAAATGGTAAAATTTGCTTATGAAAATGGTATAAATTATTATGATACTGCTTATTTATATGCTGGCAGTGAAATATCCTTAGGAAAGGCTCTTAAAGGGATTCCAAGAGAAAAAGTAATTATTACAAGCAAACTCCCAATGGCAAAGTTTGAAAAATATGATGATTGTGAAAGATTTTTGAATAAATCTCTTGATGATCTTCAGACAGATTACATTGATTTTTATCTTCTTCATTCAATTATAGGATCAAAATGGAATACAATAAAAGAGAAGGACATTCTAGGCTTTTTGAAAAAGGCAAAAGAGCAAAGAAAAATTAAACATATAGGATTTTCTTTTCATGGCACATTAAATCTTTTTAAAGAAATTATTGATTCCTATGACTGGGACATGTGTCAAATTCAGTTAAATATATTAGATACAAAGCATCAGGCAGGTTTAGAAGGATTGCTATATGCAGCAAAAAGGAATATCCCGGCTGTTATTATGGAGCCTTTAAGAGGCGGAGCACTTGTTAATAGTATTCCGGATAAAATCCAGCATCTTGTAAATGAATATCCGGCAAAAAAACTTCCTTTGGAATGGGCATTTCAGTGGCTGTATAATATGCCACAGGTTAATATTGTTTTAAGCGGTGTAAATAATATTGATCAATTAAAACAAAATATAGAAATTGCAAAGCAAACCTTGCCCAATTCTATGACTCCGGAAGAACAAGAGCTGATCTCTAAAATGCAAAAACTTTTTCATAATTATCACAGGATAGGATGCACTCATTGTGATTACTGCAAGCCTTGTCCTCACGGAGTAGATATTCCAGAAATTTTTGAGTTTTACAATGGAATGTTTATGAATTCTTATCAAGGTCACTGCAAATTTCAATATACAAAATTTATATATCTGATGGGGCATGGCGCAGATAAGTGTATCGAATGCGGTGAATGTGAAAAAAAGTGTCCCCAGCAACTGCCAATTATTGATACACTAAAATTAGCGCATAAAGAACTTATAAACACAAATTTTCTCTAATAAAAGTTCGATTTCTTCAGGAAAATATTTTAAAAAAAATCCTA
Organism: uncultured Spirochaetales bacterium; assembly: GCA_964646595.1. GTDB lineage: Bacteria > Spirochaetota > GWE2-31-10 > GWE2-31-10 > JAFGQB01 > CAZYID01. Next base: position 1,810 of record CAZYID010000111.1, read on the forward strand.
TAATTTATAAAAGTAATAAAATATTTGATTTAAATTATTCTTTTTCCTTATCAAGCGCAAAAGCTATCTCGAACCTAATAAGTACCCGGCAGAAAACAAACAGTGTAAAATTTAAATTGACAATTTCCTGATTATTCGCACCAAGATTCAACACTCTTTTTTCAAAAACCTTTTACATACAACTCGTCTCTTTCTATCTTTAGTACATATAATTATTTACTCTTGGTCTCGATTCTTATATAGCGTAAAAATGTTCTGAGTCTCGTTTAGTCGTAAATCATTATCTGAACAAAATCTATGGCGTTTTGACTCAAAATTTATAAGAACTGCAGGCTAAATACATTTTTTGGAATTTATGAAAAAATTATATAACTTCCCAGAGTTTTAAGCTTCTGGAAATATTCAACTACTCTGCTTTTATACATTAAATCTATTATTTATTATGCAAATTGCATATTTTATGAAATTTGCATAATAAATAATAGATTTTTTAGAATTTTATAACTCATTTATATATAATGATTTACAAGCTTTTAATAATCATGGCATGTATAATGCTTGGTTATTGATGAACGGTATAAATACAAGGAGGTAAATTATGAAAAATTTTAATATTTTTTATATAATTACAGTTATTTTTATTACCTTATTCTTTTTTTCTTGTACTCAAACTAATTCAGGCTCAAGCGGCGG
>CAZYID010000111.1:2602-11743 GCA_964646595.1 uncultured Spirochaetales bacterium
TATTGTAAAAGATTTTAATTTTGAAGATAATAATGGCTTAGAAATTAATGGAGCTGAAAATATAGAAGGCGTTAATGATAATGCATTTGTATTTGACGGATATGATGACTATTTAGTGGTTGCTAATGATGAAACATTAAATTTATCAACCGGCGGCAGTTTAGAAGTACTGATAAAAGCTGATACTCATAGATCATGGGCAGGTGTTCTCCATAAAGGTGAAAAAAAAGATTTTTCTGATGAAGCTTATTCTCTTCAATTTTGGGGTTCTGAAAAAAAGATTTCTATCTTTTTATATAATGAAAATCTAAACTCATTATTACTAAAAAGCACTTTTGAACTAGAATTAAACAAATGGTATCATATTGTTGCAACATGGGATTCTGAAAATGTAAAACTCTATATCAATGGTGAATTAAATAATACTATGGCAAATAGTATTGGTGAAGTTAGAAATACAGACGGCGGATTAGTTATAGGAGCACAGCTAAGTGAGAAATATAATGATTCTCTTGGTTATGTTGGCTTTAATGGAATCATAGATTTAGTTAGAGTTTATAATAGAGCATTATTGGACTCTGAAATCTTAAATAACTATAATGATATTGGTTTATAAAAGAATTCATTTATAACTCCTTTTTTATAAATTACTGTCTTGCATAAACAAAAAAAGGGAGTGTTTAAAAAGGTTTATTTAACTTTTTTGAACACTTCCTTTTTTGTTTATATTTTGTCTTTTAAAAACTTTCATCTTATTTTCATTATAATTGTTTTTTTTAGTATAAAATTAATTATAGGATAGATTAAGCAAACCAATTTAATTATAAAACAACAATGCCTCTTTTTATTATTGATACACATGTTCATACCAGTTAATCCAGCCCATAAGGAAAAAAATCTGCAGTACAAATAATTAACTACTATAAACAGAGAGGATTTAGCGGCATTACAATTACAGATCATTATTTAAATAAAAAAAATGATATAAAAAAATCTATGTATAAATTACAAATGATAATCATAGGGAATAATAAAAAACCATCTTCACCCGCAGCCCTTGGACATCTTCCTGTCAGGGACTACCCAAATAAATTTATTGCTTCTTTTATATAAATAGATTATAAATTTTATAAATAACATAAAGATTTTAAACAATGAATTTATTAATCTTTTCAAATTTAATTGTCCCGGTTATCACTGGTCTTTTTTTCCTTTTATATTTTATTTATTTTATTATTGCAAATCCTTCAAAAGCTGCTTCATATAAGTTTTTTATAATTTTTTTGATTTCTTTTAGTATATTTTTATTTGGCAGGCCTTTGCAATTGGTTCTAGGACCGCATCCTATTCCTTTAATTATTGTTAATGTAAGAGTCTTTATTTTATGTTCAATTATTTCTCCAGTAATTATGTTAGCAGCAAATATTTTTAAAAAAAAGAAAAAGCAGATAAGGTACAAAGAAATCCTTATAATTTGCATATGTGTGCTGTTAGGTTTTATTTATGTTTTATTTAATACACTGGGAACAAATGCAAGCTATAAGCTTTTTGAATTTGGCAGTATTATAGCATATGATAATCTAACCCCTTCATTGCACCCTCCTTATTATGGCAGGGAAGTTACAATTGGAGTACAGGTAATAACCGGGATTCTACTCTTTCTTTTTTCATTTTATAAATTGATAAAATTAAAATTAGAAGAATCCTCTTTGAAAGATTATATTAAAAATAAAATATTTTTGATAAATAGCGGAATAATCATTTTTGCTCTTTCTTTTATTATTGGTTCAATTGCAAAACAGTGGTGGATTTATTATGTTACATCCATTGCAAGTGCGTTATTATTTGGGGGCAGTGTATTAATTGACATTAAAGAAGTTTACAATTACTATGAAAAATTAATACCTTTTATAAAAGAGGATATTATTAACAATGTTGCGTTTAGCGAGTTTTCCAAAATAAAATTAACAGAAATGCTTCATTGTCTTGGTAAAAAAAGCAACCTTGATACTTTTATTATAATAAAAATAAAAGATAATAATTTAGATTTATCATATACCTTAAAACGGATTGATGAAATTTTTAATATTATTAAAAAATTTTTAAATAATATATCAAGTGATGAAAATTATATTTTATTACCTTTATCAAATAACAAAATCGGTATTGTGCTGCGTCTTTTAAAGGGCATTTCTAATAAGCAGGTATATATATTAGAAGTATTGGAAGAGATCAGATCTGAAATAAACAAAAAAATAAAATTCAAAGTGACAATTGGAATCGGCAGGAGTTATGAAAGAATTGAAGATTTAAGAATATCTTACCATGAAGCTTTAAATGCTCAGGAGTACGCTGAGCAGTATGATAGTGACGGTATTATTCATGTAGAAAATATTAATGAATTTGATCAACATACAAATAAATATCCTGTTAGAGAAAAAGAGAAACTGCTTTCTTTAATTAAATTAGGTGATGTTGAAAACAGTAAAGAATCTTTAAAAGAATTCCTGATAAAATTTAAAAGTTTTATAGAAGAAAAACCTGAAGTATTAAAGGTTAGATTATATGAATTGGTTGGTTCTTTGATTGATTCTGCTATATTAGGCGGTGGAGATGAAAATAAATTAAATGAATTAATCACAAAATATTTTAATGATATAAATTTTATAAAAGATTTACAGGTTGTTGAAAAATGGTTGACCAAGATTGTTGGCGAAATTGCAAATATTGTTATTAACGTTTATGAAAGACGTTCTAAATTATTAATTGAGAATGCAAAAAAATATATTGAAAAAAATTATAATTCACAGTTAAGCTACAAAGATGTTGCAAAAGAAGTTTTTATAAGCCCTTCTTATTTTTTAAATTTATTTAAACAGGAAACAGGTTTTACATTTGTTGATTTCCTGACAGATGTAAGAATTAACAAAGCTAAAAAATTATTACTCTCTACAGAAATGAATATCACAGAAATTGCTTTTGAAATAGGCTTTAATAATTCTAATTATTTTAGTTGTTTATTTAAAAAAATCGTAGGAATCTCTGCTAAAGAATATCGTAATAAAAACATTCAGTATTCTACTGAGAGCTAAATTCATAATTTATTTAATAATTAAGATATCTCTTCCATTAAACTTCCTTTAAAGATTAATAATATTTTATAGAAAAAAAGTAATATTTTAAATGAATTAAATTTATTTTTTTTTAATTATTACTCCTAAAAACATGGCAGATGTTACTTAAATAATATTTGTTTTAGTAATTTGCCAGGTAAACAAAGGAGAGAACAATGAGTATTAAAAAAACAGTATTTATCACTATTATTCTGTTATTACTTATTCCAACTTTAATTTTTTCTTTATTTAATAAGAAAAAAGAAAAAACATATAAATTAAGTGTTGGAATGGTTGTAACTCAAGATGATCCTATGTTTAAAGGAGCAATGGAGTTAAAAAAGAATGTTGAGAAAAGAACAAATGGTAATCTAATAGTTGAAGTTTATCCAAGTTCACAGTTAGGTGATACTAAGGATATGCAGGAACAGGTAAAAGCTGGCGCGAATATTGCAGTAATTACGGATGCGGCAAGATTAGCTGAATATGTTCCGAATATTGGTATAATCGCAGCGCCTTTTGTTGTTGACAACTTTGAACAGGGAAGAAAATTAGTTACTTCATCATTATTTAAAGGGTGGACTGATGAATTAGCTGAAAAAGAAGAGTTAAGAGTACTTTCTTTCAACTGGTACCAGGGTGCAAGAAACCTGTTAACAAATAAACCTATCAAATCACCTGCAGATCTTAAAGGTCTAAGAATCAGAACTCCAGGCGCAACAGTATTTACTGAAAGTATTAAGGCTATGGGCGCTACACCAACTCCTCTTGCATGGGCTGAAGTATATCCAGGTATACAGCAAAAAGTTATTGATGGTGCAGAAGCTCAGCATCCAGCTGTTGTTGGCGCTAGATTATTTGAAGTAATAAAATATATTACTAAAACAGAACATTTTCAATTAATTACTCCTCTTGTGTGTAGTGAAAAATGGTTCCAAAAACTTCCAAAAAATTATCAAAAAATTCTTTTAGAAGAAGCATTAAAAGCAGGCGATTATGCATCAAATTTAACAATTCAAGGTCTTAATGCTAATGAAGATACAATGAAGAAAGCAGGAGTAACTATATCTAGTGTAGATAAAGCTCCTTTTATTGAAAATTGTAAAGCAGTTTATGATAAACTTGGATATGGCGAATTAAAGAAAAAGATTGATAAGATTGTAAAATAATAAACTATACTGGAGCCGGGATTAAGTTTTTTTGATCCTGGCATTTTTAAAAATATATTTAGGAAGATTTCTATGTTAAAGAAAATTGATGATTTTATTGTAATGATAGAAATAAAAATTTTACAAATTTTATTATTATTTATTGTTACATTTGTATTTATTGCTGCTATTTTTCGTTCAAAATTAATTGGTTATCCAATTGTCTGGTCGGTTGATTTAGCTTCCCTTTTATTTGTCTGGATTTGTTTTATTGGAGCTGATATTGCTTTACAGAATAATAAACATATAGGTGTTGATTTCATCGCAAATAAAATTCCTGAAAAAATCTATAAAATAATTAAAGTAATTATTTATTTAATGATAATTATATTTCTAGTTATAGTTACTGTATATGGAATAAATTTAGCAATAATAAATTATAAGAGACAGTACAGTAGTTTAGAAATAAGTTATTCATGGGCAACCTCAGCTGGACCTGTTGGATGTATATTAATGATTAGAACTTTAATAAAAAAATTATATAGATTAATTACAAAAAAGCCAGATGAGGTAAATACAGGTTCAGAAGAAGAATTTGATAATTAATGTATTTATACTTCTTATTGATCTAAGAAAATAAATTGTAGAATATAATTATATGAGGTTTTATTTATGATAATAGTTATTATAATGTTTTTTATATTACTTATATTAAATGTGCCTCTTGCTTTTGCAATTGGTATTTCAAGTATGTTATTTTTTATTGGCAATTCCAGTTTACCTTTATCAGTCCCGGTTAATAAAATGATATCAAGTACACAATCATTCCCTTTATTAGCTGTCCCTTTTTTTGTGTTAGCAGGTAATTTAATGAATGCCAGTGGGATAACAAGGAGACTTTTGCATTTCTCCAGTGTTGTTGCAGGTCATTTAAAAGGTGGTCTGGCACATGTTAGTATTGTTTTAAGTACACTAATGGGGGGTGTTTCAGGGGCTGCCTGTGCTGATGCAGCTATGGAAGCTAGAATACTTGGTCCAACAATGCTTAAAAAGGGATATGCTAAAGGGTATACTGCTGCAGTTATTGGATTAAGCTCACTGATTGTTGCTACAATACCTCCGGGAATCGGATTGATTCTTTATGGATTTGTAGGTCAAGTTTCAATTGGAAGGTTATTTATTGCAGGAATTGTTCCTGGATTATTAATGGCAGCCTTGATGATGATTACAGCAACAATAATTGCCAGAAAAAGAAAATACCAGCCTGAGAGAGAAAAACCAGCCAGCTTTAAAGAACTTGGTCAGGCTACTATTGAAAATATATGGGCTTTGATTTTCCCGGCAATATTAATTATTGGTATTAGATTTGGAATCTTTGTTCCTTCTGAAGCAGGTGCTTTTGCAGTTGTTTATGCTTTTGTAATTGGAACATTTGTATATCGTGAGTTAACTTTTAAAAAACTGTTAGGAGTATTACGCCAGACAGCAGAAGATAACGGAATGATAATGCTGATAATTATATGTTCAGCTATTTTTGGCTTTGTTATTATAATTAATAAAGCTCCTCAATCTATTGCTGTTTTTTTAACTGGTATTACTACTAATCCTACGCTTTTACTTTTTATAATTTTGGCCTTTTTAATAGTTGCAGGTATGTTTATGGAGCCGACAGTTAACACATTATTATTAACTCCAATTTTTTTACCTGTTGTAAAATCGATTGGAGTTGATCCTGTTCATTTTGGCATGTTAATGATGACAACTATAACTCTAGGAAGTATGACGCCTCCTGTTGGTGTTGTTTTATATACGGTTTGTTCTTTATTAGATTGCCCAACAGAAGAATATATAAAAGAATCAATTCCATTTATATGTGCAGTTATAATACTTATAGCTGTATTAACAATATTCCCCCAAATTGTTTTGTTCTTGCCAAAATTGGTTTACGGAAATTAAAGATATTATTAGAATATAAAAATAAAAATATTTTTTTGATTAATAAATAAAGGAAATTATATAAAATGAAAGAAGCTTTTAAAGTTAAAGATCCTGATTTAAATTTAAGTCCATACACCGGAATGACAAAAAAGCATTACATTGAATGCGCAAAATATGTTTTGAAGAGAGCTTTTAAGCATGTCAAATCTATTGATACTCCAATAGTGTTTCCACTGGTTCCTGGGAAATCTTATCCCCAGCCAAATGATCCAGCATGGCGTTTTCGTTCATTTGAGTTTGAAGCTTTAGAAAGAACATTAACTCTTGCAGGCCCTCTTATGCATGTTGATCCTGAAATAAGTATTAATAATATTAAATTAAAAGATTATTATTGTCTACAATTATACAATGCATTAACTCCCGGTCATTCTAATTCTTTGCCTTTACCTGAAGAATTACCTGATGCTACTTACCAATTTACATGTGAGTTTGGAGGATTATTTAAAACTTTACTTCTATTACCTGACATTATTTGGCCTTATTATACACAAAAACAAAAAGATAAAATGGCAATAACAATTTCAAAGTGGGCACATCACAGAACAACACAGAATAACTGGAGAATTTTTAATATTGAAACACTTTCGTTTTTAAAAAAGAATGGATATAAAATTGATGATGAATTGCTAAAAAGTCACCTTTTATGGGTAGCTTCATATCATGCTGGAGATGGATGGTATTTGGAGCAAACTTATAATTATTACACTATAAGTCTGTTTGTTGCATACGGAACCATCTGGAACAGGGCTTTTGGAGATGAACACTTTCCGGAAATTTCAGATGCAATTGAAAAAACATCTCACGAATTAATGAAAACCTATTCAAACTTTTTCGCAAGAGACGGCTTTATAAATATGTGGGCAAGAAGTATCTGTTACAGAACATGGATTTCAGGCGGATTTCCAATTTCATTTATGCTAAAAAACAAATCCCCATTGGATCCGGGTTGGGCAAGAAGACTATGTTCAGGATCATTGCTTCAGTTTACTTCAAAAGAGTATTTTTATGAAAATGATATTCCAAGCCTGGGTTTTTACGGGCATAAGGAATTCGTATTGCAGAGTTACAGTTGCCCGGCAAGTCCGTTTATAATGTTTTTACCGTTTGTATGCTTGGCTCTTCCTGATGATTCTCCATTCTGGACGGCAAAGGAGAATGAAGGGATATGGGAAAAGCTAGAAAATAATTCACATAGAGTTATACTTGAAAAACCGGGATTGGCTTTAGTTAACCACGGGAAAACCGGCACATCTGAGATAATACCCGGTAAAGTTTTTTATGATGATCCGAATTATTCTAAGCTTGTATTTAATACTCATTTTCCATGGGAGGATCGTAATCCTGGCGGCGGAACTGCGATGGAGTACAATTTTCGCAGTCTTGATCCAAGAGATATCAGGGGTGATGACATAAATTTTTATTTGACTGGAATCACTGTAGAAAATAAATCTGAAGGAAATAAAGCATTTTCAACTGCACAGAATACACTCTTCAGCGGGGTACGAGATGATGTGTTATATAGACAATTGATAATGCGAAAACCGCCGAATAACGGGTTAGGATATATAATAGACCTTGCAGAAATCACAATTCCTGGTGGCGTTATTAGAGTCGACCGCTCTCGTTTGGCATTCGAATATGAACTGACTCTCGGGCATTACGGATTGCCGCATATTGACAACAAAAAAGCGATAGTTAAACGATTTGAAGATAAAACAAAAAAAGTCATAACTGCATCAATCAAAGGTAGAAAGCTCGCTTTTATCGCATATAACGGCTGGGATAAAGTCACGAGTATGGTACATCAAGGACGGAATGTTGAATCGGATGAAAGTACTGTTTTGTATGCTCATAAAAAAAGAACATCAAAAAATCCTCCAATGGAATTAATGATAACCGTAATGCTTCATAAAATGGATGATGCTGAGTGGACAGAAGAAGAATTATCAGTGATTGAAAAAATTGATATTTCGGATGTTATGCCGTCAGGTTCAGTACTGGGCGCTGAAATTTATTTATCCAATAGTAAAAAATATATAATAGATTTTAATGAAATTGATGGCTTGAAATGTTTTTAATAACTTTTTAATGGGATCAGTTATGAACTCAAAAAAACATTAATAAAAAAGACTTGATTATTTTGTTGCTGTCTATATTGATAATTACAACAATAATAGTTTCTTACCCAATATCAATATTAAAATTCTTTTTCTTAAAGTTAACTATAAAAAAAATAAAATTATACAGAATCAAAAATATGTTATTTTATTCATATATATCTAACTTGTTCATATATGTGAATATCATAGAAAGTGTTTATGATAAAATTCACATTAAAAAGTTATCTTTTTTCAAAAAGAAGTTATTTTTTTTCATTTTGACTTGACAAGCAATTTAACTTCTTTTATTATTCATCTATATAATTAAATTAACAGATAATAAATTTTTTCTGTTAATTTATTTATAAAAAAATGGAGGTTTCTACGATGTAAAAGAAAATGTTACTATGATTTATTTTATTAATTATTTTATTGTTTGCTTTCTCTTGTAAAAAAGCAGACAAGAAAGTTACAATCAAGTTTTTTGGTTCAGGCTCTAAATACAATCAACTAATGATTAAGGCTTTTGAAGAAGCTCAATCAAGGATTAAAGTAAAGATTGTTCCATGTGACTTTGCTAACGCAGAACAGATTATAAAGACTGGTATTGCTTCAGGTAATCCTGTTGATGTATCTTTCTTTTGGGTATCTACAATAAAAACTGCCTTTGTTGATAATGATCAGGTTTGGATCTTACACCTTATCTTATGGCAAAGAATAAAGAATGGTACAAAACTTTTGTTCCAATATTTTTTGTTGCCGGTAAATATGAAGAAACTTGTC
>CAZYID010000112.1:0-5922 GCA_964646595.1 uncultured Spirochaetales bacterium
AAACAGGTTATTTTAAATCTTATCTCAAATGCTGAAAAATATTCAATAAATAAAAAAGAAATTAATTTATCAGTGAATAAAATTGATAATAATATAATTATCCAAATTGAAGATCAGGGAATCGGGATTCCAACAAAACATGCTAATAAAATTTTTAAAGAATTCTATAGAATTGATGATTCTTTAACATCAAAAGTCAGGGGTACAGGCTTAGGCTTAACAATTGCTCAAAAAATCATACATGACCATAATGGCAGCATAGTATATAAACCAGGAGATAAAAAGGGAAGTATTTTTCAAATTATACTTCCTTTGAAATAAAACAGGATTAAATTATGAAAGAAAAAATATTAGTAATTGAAGACGAAGAATCCATTTTAATTGGAATAGTTGATCTTTTAGAAAGTGAAGGCTTTATAGTAAAACAAGCTAAAAATGGAAAAGACGCATTGTTTTTTTATAATAATGAAAAACCAGATTTAATTATTCTGGACATAATGATCCCGGAAATAAATGGCTATGACGTTTGTAAAGAAATCCGTAAAAATGATTTATCTACTCCTATTATAATGTTAACAGCAAAAGGACAGGAATTGGATAAAGTAATAGGTCTTGAATTAGGAGCTGATGATTATATAGTAAAACCATTCGGCATTCATGAACTTCTTGCTCGTGTTAGAGCAGCTTTACGGCGTAAAAATGCAAATAATATTAAAGTAAATAATTCCCCAATTACTTTTGGTGATGTTTTTATAGACTCATCAGCTTTAACAGGTAAAAAAGGAAATATAGAATTTCAGGTTACTCTCCGAGAAATTGATCTATTAAGAATGTTTATAGACAATACAGGCAAAGTTCTTGATAGAAATACTCTTTTAGATAAAATATGGGGAGTAAAATATGAAGGAACAACAAGAACATTAGACCAACACATAGCCAAATTAAGGCAGAAAATAGAAGACGATCCCGCTAATCCAAAGTTTATAATAACTGTTCATACAGTTGGTTATAAATTTATTAATTGATAATCTCATCAATAAATCCGCCGCCAATTACAACATCATTGTTGTAAAAAACTACAAATTGTCCCGGCGCAATAGCTCTTTGCGGTCTATCAAATTTCACTTTAACGTTATCACCTTCATAAGGAATTATTTCCGCATCATCTTCTTTATGCATATATCTAATTCTTGCTTTTACTCTTAATTGACCTTCTAACTTATTAATAGATATCCAGTTTGGATTTATTACAGTTAATTCATCTTTATATAATTCAAGCTCTGTCCCCGCAATAATTCTATTGTTATTCTTATCTATTTCAGTAACATACAGAGGCTCTTTATATGATATTCCTAAACCTTTTCTTTGTCCAATAGTGTAATAACATATTCCTTTATGACTCCCCAATTTTTTTCCATGTTTATCAACTATATCTCCGGCGTCAGGAATATTATCCAATAATTCTATATAATCACCGGAATAAAAGTCCTGGCTCTCTTTTTTTTCATGAAGTTTTAAGCCAATTCTTTTAGAAATTTCCTTTATTTTTTGTTTCTTATATTCTCCTAATGGAAACATAATTTGTGATAATTGCTTCTGCTTTAACATTGCAAGAAAATAAGATTGATCTTTATTCTGATCAATTCCTTTTTTTAATAAATATCTATTAAGGCTATTATCAAATTCTACTTTTGCATAGTGACCAGTAGCAAAGCAATCAAATGAAATGCCAGCTTTTCTTGCTTTTTCTAATAAATAATAAAACTTTATCATTTGATTGCATTTTATACATGGATTAGGTGTTTTACCGGATATATATTCATCCTTAAAATAACCAATTATATTATTATTATATTCTTTTGATAGATCAATTACATGAAAAGGTATGTCTAAAAATTCAGTAATTTTTCTTGTATCTTCTATACCTTTAACTTCATCCGGTCCAAAACATGCTGACTTTTTATTTGAACTTTTAAATGAATCATCCCAAATCTTCATTGTAATCCCAATTACTTCATGCCCCTCATTTTTTAATAAAAAAGCAGCAACTGTCGAATCAACACCACCGCTTAAACCCACAGCAATTTTCATTTGTTCCCTTTTACTAAATTTTTAACGTTATTTTATTTAAGGCTATTATAACATGATTTGTTAATTTAATTAATAATACTTGGCATTTTTTTCTTTCTTTATAAATGAGATTAATATTCAAATTTTTATATTATGTTTACTATAATATATTTTAAAAATATATTTGTTTTATAATTTAAATATATTTCTACCAAATCTATATTTCTATTATAATATATGATCATTTTTTATAATTTGTTTATTTTTCTAATGCATTTCTTATATCTTCTATAATATCATCAATAAACTCAATTCCAATAGATAATCTTATCAAATCCGAAGTAATACCTCCGGCTATTTGATCTTCATCACTTAATTGAGAATGTGTAGTTGTAGCAGGATGAATTGCGAGACTTTTTGCATCTCCAACATTTGCAAGGTGAGAAATTAATTTTAAATTTTCTATAAATTTTTTACCGGCTTCTTTTCCTCCTTTAACACCAAAGGCTACCATGCCTCCAAAACCTTTTTTTAAATATTTATTTGCTGTATTGTATCCCGGATCTTCGGCAAGTCCCGGATATCTAACCCAATTTACATTAGGATGTTTTTTTAGAAATTTTGCAACTGCTAATGCATTATCACAATGTCTCTGCATTCTTAAATGTAACGTTTCTATTCCCTGTAAAAACATCCAGGCATTATCTGGTGATATACATGCTCCAAGATTTTTTAAAGGGATTTGCCTCATTCTAAAAATAAAAGCAATTGAATTTTGATCACTTAAATCATGAGCAAATCTTAATCCATGATAACTTGGATCAGGATCATTATATAAATTAAACTTTTTATCAGTCCAATCAAATTTTCCAGAATCAATAACTATTCCGCCTAAACCAATTCCATGACCTCCTAACCATTTGGTTAATGAATGAACAATAATATCTGCTCCAAATTCTATTGGTCTTAATAAATAAGGAGTAGTAAAGGTTGAATCAACAATTAATGGAAGATGATATTTATGAGCAACTTCAGAAACTCCTTTTATATCAGTAAAATCAAGTGTTGGATTGCCAATTGTTTCAATAAAAATAAGTCGAGTCTTTTCATTTATTGCGTCAATAAAATTTTTTGGATTGCTGGCATCAACAAATTTTGTCTTAATATTAAACTGAGGTAGAATATTATTAAACATAGTATAAGTTCCACCATATAAATTTTTAGCTGAAACCAGTTCATCACCACTTGAGCAAATATTTATTATTGAATAAAAAATTGCAGAAGTTCCTGATGAAAGTGCCAATGAAGCAGGTGCTCCTTCAAGTGCAGCAACTCTTTTTTCTAAAACTTCCTGTGTTGGATTCATAATCCGTGTATAAATATTGCCTTCTTCTTTAAATGAAAAAAGATTTGCTGCATGATCTGTATTTTTAAAAACATACGAACTTGTTCTATAAATTGGTACTCCTCTTGATAAAGTATCATTATCAATCTTTTGTCCGGCATGTAAAGCTAATGTTTCAAAATTATACTTTCCCATAAAGAAATCCTTAGTTAATGTTTAAATTTAATTATAATATAATAATATTATATTATAACAAATACATTTTTTATTTAAAATTCTATTTTAAGAATTTCTTTTATATTTTAGGCTATAATTGTGTAATTATTGCATCATAGTTTAATTAATTGCCAAATAGTTTAACAAATTTAATAAATTTTATCTTAAATTTATGATATTATTTTCAATCTAACATACTAAATTGTTAAAAAGTATTTAAAAGTTTTTCCTACTTATATTAATAAAAAACATTAAGGAATTAAATTTTACTAAAAAATAATTATTACTTAATTAAAGCCCTTAAATCTCAAATGTAATTTTTTTTCAGTTCATTTAAAAAGTAATTACCCTCAATTAATTATTTTTTTTTTTTACTTAATACAATTAACTTATTAATTAAATAAAAAATATTCCAGGAGAAAGTCATGAAAGAAAATATAATAAAGTATGTAAAAAAATTTCAAAAAGGATTAATTCCAAAAAGAGAATTTATAAATAAAATTAATCCGATAATTTTAAAAATACCATTTTATCAAGGTTATAAAAGTATAGATATAAAACATGAATTTTATGCTCATATTCTATCTAAAATTGAAAAAATTATTTCCTTATATATCGAAATTCCTAATGCAAATTTTACAACCTGGTTAAATGTTGTTTTAAAAAGAGAGTTCATTTACTTTATTACTAAAAAAAATAAAATAAATGAATTTGAATCATTACAAGTTATTGAAGCAACTAATAATTATTCTTATCAAATTCAAGAAACTTTAAATCCAACAAATAAATCTTCAATTGATATATCTCAATTGACTGAAAAAGAAAAAAATGTTGTTGCTCTTAAATATGGCATTAAAATATACAAACGCGATATTTCTGAATCAATAAATCAAATTTTAAAAAAATTAGATAAAAAGAAATCCATAGGAAATACAATTTCTAGAAAATATTATAAAATACTTAAATTACAGAAACAAATATCAAAAACTGAAGATTTCGACAAAAAATTAATTTTGGAAAACGAATTAAAAAAAATAAAATTTTATAAAAGGAAATTAGAAAAATTTTTTAATAGTTATAGTATTTTGCCTACTAATAAATGGGTTGGGGAACAGCTTGGATTATCTACCGGAACAATTGCTGCATACTTAAATAAAATTAAAAAAAAATTATTAAAGAATAATATTTTTTAATTTTAATTCTTCCTGCATTTGTTTTATATCTTTTTGCAGGCTCTCATTAATCGGGATACCTTTTTCTTTTCTTTCAATCCATGTAAGATATTCTTTTTCTCCAGCAGTATAAATTTTATCCTGACCAGGCATTCTTTTTGAAGCTCTTAATTCTCTTAAAATAGTTCCTGCAATTTTTTTAAAAATATTAATATCAATAAAAGATGATACATTAATTGCGATAAAAAAATGTCCAAGATTATATGGAATCTTTTTCCCGTCTTTAAAACCAGAAAGCATTTTTAAAAAATTTCCATCTTGCAATGCACTGGATAAAATTTCTACAACTGTTGAATACCCATATCCTTTATACCCGGCGGTTTCTTCTCCTATTCCTCCTAAAGGCACCAAAGCTGCCTTCCCTGTTATTAATTCATCTAAAATTTGAACGCTATTTGACTTTGTATTTCCATTTTCATCAATTACCCAGCCTTCAGGACACTCCTTGCCTTTTCTAGCAAGGTATTCTATTTTTCCGCGTTGTGAAATAGATGTTGCACAATCAAGAATAAATGGAAATTCTTCATCAGTTGGGATCCCAAAAGTTAATGGATTAGTGCCAAGCATATTTTCTACGCCAAATGTTGGCGCAACAGAAGGTCTTGCATTAGTTCCGGTAATACCAATCATGCCTTGTTTTGTAGCCATAATTGGATAATATCCTGCTATCCCATAATGAGTTGAATTTCTAACCGCAACCATTCCCATTCCATATTCTTTTGCTTTTTGAATGGCAATATCCATCGATTTTTTTGCAATCGCATGTCCCATTCCATTATTTCCATCAATAACAGCAGTTGTAGGACCGTCTTTAATAATATCAATTTTTGAAATTGGATTTTGAATACCATTTTTAATTCTATCATAATAAATTGGTTTCAAACGATTTATACCATGCGAATCAATACCTCTTTTATCAGAAGTAATAAGCACATCTGAACATATCTTTGCATCATCTTCAGGGACTCCTAATCCTTTAAATACCTCTGTCATAAAATTTTCTAAAATTTCTGCTTTTATATACATTGTTTTTTCTTCCATTTTCATCTCCATTATAAG
>CAZYID010000112.1:6022-11686 GCA_964646595.1 uncultured Spirochaetales bacterium
TAAGAATTATTGTTATGCTATCTTGCTTCAATTAATACATTATTATTTTATTCGAAATATTCTTTTAAGTTTATTTTTTATTATATGTAAAATACTAACTCCAAATTTCTCAGAATAATCATAAACTGCTTTTTTAATAGATAAGTCATCCCCATATTTCTTTTTTAATTCATCCCAGTGCCTTATAATCCAAACATATAAATCAGCATGTGTTCTCCCTGGAAAACGGGATAACATTTTTTCTTTCTTAACAATATTATAAATGGGTAAGAACAAATTTTTATACCAGGAATTAACAGCTTTTTTATATGTCATTTCTTTTTCATTGTCCATATTTATAAAATATTTATGAACATCAATATGCATCATTATTTCATTATATCTACCAATAGCAGTAAAAACTAATTTATCCTTACTAATTACATCTTTAATATCTTCATTCTTAAAAAAAACTTTTTTTTCATATTCAATCAATTTATTTTTAATATCTTCTTTTGTCATTCCCGGATCTAATTTTATTTCTGTTTTTAGTGAAGTTATTTCAGCATCAACATATTCTAATCCTTTTAATTTAGCAACAGATACTCTATGATTTCCATCACTTACAAAATAAAGGCCCCCAATTTCATAAAGCTTTATTGGAGGTAAAATTATATCTTTTAAATGAGCTTTATCAATACCTTCCCATCTGTTTCTTAAAAAATCATACCTTGGAAAAAAAGTTTTATTAAAATCTCTATATCTTCCTTCACTGCCTACTATTAATTTAATTTCTACTGGTTTTATTCCTTGATATCTAATATTTCCCGGTTTTATTATTTTTCTTATTTCATGAAAAGATAATAGTTTATAATTTTCCGGTTTAAAAAAATTAAAAAGTTTTAGAAACAACTCCTTGCTTCTAGCTTTATTAAAATCTTCTTTTGCTACCTGATCAAAATATGGATTGTTCATATTATTCCTCTGTATTAACAACAAAATATTCATAAGCGTTAACAATTTTTGTTGTTTGATATTTTGAAATTCTTTCTTTATTAATATCATTCAAATGAATATGTCCATGAATTAAATATGCTGGTTTAAAAACTTTTATAAACCACAAAAATATTTTAAATCCACTGTGACAGCGATCTTTTCCGTCATTTATCCCTTTTGGAGGAGTATGAGTTAATAATATATCAAGATATCTGCCATAAATAATTTTATTAATAAGAAGTTTAGGTATAATTCTTAAAATATAAAAAAACATTCCTATTTCAGTAAATTGATTTTGTCCTCTATTATATCTTTTGCTGCCTCCCAATCCTGCAATTATTAATCCCTTTATCTTTTTTACTTTTCCGCCAATATATATACCGCCATTATTTAAACGATTAAATTTTTTTTGATTAATTTCTTGATTGCTAATGAAAGAATCTTTTTTATAATATGAAAAATATTTTAAATTATGATTACCAAATACAAATAATAATGGTTTATTTAACATACTGACAATAAATCCATAATACTCAAGATTTACATCTCCAGCACTTAAGATAAGGTCAACATCTGAAAATCTTAATTTAATTTTATTAGAATATACAACAGGAGTGACTTGATCAGATATACAAAGTATTTTCATCTTATAATTTGGAAGTTATTTTTTTTGTCTTTTTACTTTTCTTTGCAATATTACTTATTACAATAAATTCAATCTGATTGTTTTTAACAGTAATCTCAATGTTATCATTCTTCTTAAAACTTCCATTTAAAATTTCATTGGTCATTTTATCTGCAACTTCTTTTTGAATAGCTCTTCGTAATGTTCTTGCGCCATATTTTCTATCATAATAATTTTTAACAATGAATTCTTTTGCCATATCATCTATTTTTGTTGAAATATGATGTGCTTTTAATCCATCTTTTATTTCTTCAAACATTACATCAATTACTTTTATCAAGTCTTCATGTTCAAGCTGATGAAAAACAATAATTTCATCAATTCTATTTAAAAATTCCGGATTGAAAATCCTTTTTAATTCATTCATTAAAGAAGTTTTCATTTCCTTAAATGGGATTCCTTTTCCTTGATTAGAAAATCCAAGGTTTTTATCATGAGTTATTTCTCTTGCGCCAACATTACTGGTCATTATAATTATTGCGTCACGAAATGACACTGTATGTCCAAGATGATCTGTGAGCTGTCCCTCTTCCAGCACCTGTAATAATATATTAAAAACATCAGGATGTGCTTTTTCTATTTCATCTAAAAGTATGACAGAATATGGTTTTCTTCTAATTTTTTCTGTTAAAAGTCCCCCTTCTTCATATCCAATATATCCGGGAGGCGCTCCAATTAATCTTGAAACATTATGCTTTTCCATAAATTCAGACATATCTATTCTAATTAGAGCATCTAAATCACCAAAAATAAATTCTGCTAACCGTTTAGCAAGTTCAGTTTTTCCAACTCCGGTTGGGCCTAAAAATATAAATGACCCCATTGGTCTATTTTTAATTGAAAGTCCAATTCGAGCTCTTCTAACAGAAGATGCAATTTCCTTTATTGCATCCATTTGTCCAAATACTTTTTTACCAAGTGCTTCTTCCATCTTAACTAATTTTTTTGATTCGCTTTCAGCAATTTTGGTCATTGGAATTTTGGTTATACTGGAAACTACTTCTGCAATATCATTTTCATCAACAATAAATTGATTATTGTTTGTGGATTTTTGCTTTTTTAAAAAAATACTTTCTCTCTCTTTTATAAATCTTTGAATTTCCTCTTTTATTGTTTCACATTCTTCAAATAACTGTTCTTTTATTAATTGATTTTTTTTAATATTTAATTCATCTATCTTTTTTTCAATTCTTATTAATTCTAAAGGTTTTACTGAATTTCGTAATCTTGCTCTTGACCCAGCTTCATCTATTAAATCTATAGCTTTATCAGGTAAATATCTATCATTAACATATCTATGACTTAAATATGCAGCTGTTTCAATTGCTTTGTCTTTGTAAATAACATTATGATGACTTTCATATAAATATTTGATTCCATTTAAAATTGTAATTGTTTCTTCAACAGAAGGTTCATCAACAACTATTGACTGAAATCTTCTCTCTAAAGCAGCGTCTTTTTCAATATGTTTTTTATATTCATTAAGAGTTGTAGCTCCTATGCATCGCAATTCACCTCTTGATAATGCTGGTTTTAACATATTTGATGCATCAATAGCACCTTCAGCAGCTCCGGCTCCAATTATTGTATGAAGTTCGTCTATAAATAAAATCACATTAGATACTTCTGCAATTTCTTTCATTACTCTTTTTAATCTTTCTTCAAATTCTCCTCGATATTTTGTACCTGCAACTAATAATGCCAAATCTAATGTTATTACTCTTTTATTTGATAAAATCGAAGGAACATTATCTGCTATTATTCTTTGAGCCAACCCTTCAACAATTGCAGTTTTACCTACTCCAGGTTCGCCAATTAATACTGGATTATTTTTTGTTCTTCTTGATAAAATCTGTATAACTCTTTCTATTTCAATTTCTCGTCCTATTACTTTATCTAATTTTTGCCTCTTTGCTAATGCAGTTAAATCTCTTCCATACTCATCCAATGTTGGAGTTTTTTTTACATTTTCTCTCTTAGGAACTGTTTTTCCAAATCCGATAATTTTAACAATTCCTTCCCTGAATTTATTTACAGTTACATTATAATCTTCTAAAACCTGTGCTACAATTGATCCTTTAATTAACATTGCTGCTAAAAATAGATGTTCAGTACCAATATAGCTATAGCCCATATTTATTGCTTCTTCTGTACTTATTTCAATCATTCTCTGTACTTCATAAGAAGGCATCACATCACCTAAATATATTGGTCCGTCTCTTTTTTCTAAATATCCTTCAATATCTATTATTAATTCTGAAGTTTCAACACCAATGCTTTGAAGTGTTTTTACAGCAACACTTTCCTGTTCTTTGAGTATAGCTAAAACTACATGTTCTGGTAATATTTTATCAGCGTTAAACTTTTTTGCCTCTTCCTGAACTAATACCTTAATGACTCTATTTGCTCTAGCAGTAAATCCTTTATTAAACACCTTAAAAACCTCACTCTAAATTTTTTTTAATTATATTTGCTCTTGCAGTCATTTTATCAACACCAAAAACTTTTGAATTTTTAGTTACATATCCTTCTCTTATTTGGATAAAAATTTTATTTAACATTTTATTGGTTACCGGAATATTTTCACCTAAAATTAATCCAATTCTAATATTTGAAAGATGTTCAAGAGACTCAATATAATCAATGCGTGTTGCATGTTTTAAAATTCCATAACTTCTAAAAATAATATCGACAAGTTCATCCTTTTTCTTGTTATAATAATCTAATAAATATTTTTTATTTAAATTTAATAAACTTTCAATCCCCTGTGTAAATCTTGTAATTAAATTCTTTTCTGAAACACCAAAATTTAATTTTGATGAAATAATATAATAGTCTGTATTTCTTTTCTTTGTTTCTTTATCATCATTAAATAAATAATAAGGTTCAATAGAATATCCGCGTTCACTATATTTCTTAAAAACTTCTTTTCTTTTTTTTAATAATCTTATACCATATAAATGAGCTAAAACATAAACTTTCATTCCTAATCCGCAATCTTTTACATATGATGTTAAATACCCATATTTTACAGATGCTGCAAAAGAGAAATATCTACTTAATTTTTTTTCAACTTTATAAATTAAATTATAAGCGGATTCTAAAGATAATTCATTTCTAATAATATTAATATTTATATGATCATTGTTATTTAATAATAAAGACAAATTATTATTATTAAAAACAATAAATTTTCCATTTTTTTTTGTATAAAAATCTTCATTAATTAAATTTTCTTCTAAATAAATTTTCTTTTCATTATCATTCAAAATCTTTAAATCACATAAACTAATATTTTCACCCCATGTGTTTATACATTCAATAACTTCTTTTTCTAATTTATTTTTTATTTCTTCAGAAAGTGAATCAACAAAACTGTAACTTTCAAGATTTCTTTTTAAGTTTATTTTAGAATAAACTATTCCTGCATTTTCTTTCATGTTATTCCCTAAATATTATCTATTTGCAATTTTTCTAATATCTTTTTGTATGATTTTTTTTACTCTTTTTATTTTATCTCTAATAATAGCAGCTTTCATATATTCCTCAAGATCTAAAGATTCTTTTAACTCTCTTTTTAATTTTCTTAATTTACTTCTTTGAATAGTAACTTTTTTAATATCATCCGGTAGTTTACCTAAATAAATTAAAGAATTATTATAATTATAAATTATTAGATCAATAATTTTTTCAAAAACTGAATAACAAAGCGGACATCCAACTTTTAATTCTTTACTAAAATTATGCAGGGACAATCCACAAGAAGGACATATTAAAGAAATATTTCGTTTTAATGAATTTTTTCCTTTTTTGCTGCGTCCAGATGGAATATTAAGGACTTTTTTTATTATGTCAGCTAAAAGCAAATCAATATTATTACCCGCAGTATTAAGCCCGCGTTTTAATGCGCATTCTAAACATAAATTTATTTTTCTAATACCTATATCTGTATATTCACGAATATGAATTATAGCATTATCATTTTTGCAAATATTACATTTCAT
>CAZYID010000113.1:0-11647 GCA_964646595.1 uncultured Spirochaetales bacterium
TTTATTATTCTTCAAAAACTTCAGCATGATAGATTTCAATTTCTAATGTGCCTTTTTCCCATTCATTTGGAGAAAGTCCTGCTTTTAAACATAGATGACCTAAAAAGTCTTCTTTTTTTGGAAGCTGCTCCCAGACCTGTGGAAGAAAAGTAGCGCTATTAAAACCTTTTTTAATTATTACACCATCTTTTAATGGAATAAGTTTTTTCAATAAGTCTTCTTTTCCATTATAATCTAATTTTTCCGGAACAGATAAAACACTTATTTCTAAATGAAGATTATTTGCCTCATCTTTAGATACTGGAGGAAAACGGGGATCAGAAAATGCAGCGCTGTACGCATTGTCAATTACTGCTTTATATAACGGAGCAATAGGAAGTATATATCCAATGCATCCGCGGAGATTATGATTTTTTGTTAAAGTAACAAAACAGCCTCTTTTTTCTTTTAATACAGGAGATAATTGATCTATTTCTTTTGAAGGAATAATGTCATTTTTACTATTTTGTTCAATTACTTTTCTAGCCAGTTTTAAAAGAAAAGTCCTGTCATTTGATTCTATTTGCTGATTTATACTTTTACTCATTAAACCACCATGATTATAAAAAGAGTTAATTAAAATAAATTATAAAATATATTTTGACAAATCCAAATCTTCAACAATTTTATCAAGATATTTCACTACAAATTTATCATCTATTTCTACCTTTTTATCTTTCATATCAGGAGCATCAAAACTTATGTCTTCCAAAAGTTTTTCTAAAATCGTATGTAATCTCCTGGCTCCAATATTTTCCATTTCATTATTAACATTAAAAGCATACTCTGCTATTTTTGCTATTGCGTTTTCAGTAAAATTTAATTCTATTTCTTCTGTTTTTAACAGTTCTTTATATTGCAATGTCAATGCATTTTTTGGTTTAGTTAGAATCTCTATAAAATCTTCTTTTGTTAAGCTTGAAAGTTCAACTCTTATTGGAAATCTTCCCTGTAACTCGGGTATAAGGTCAGCTGGTTTGCTCATATGAAAAGCACCAGCAGCGATAAAAAGCATATGATCTGTTCTAACCTGCCCGTATTTTGTGTTTACCTGAGAGCCTTCAATAATAGGCAATAAATCTCTTTGAACTCCCTCTCTTGATACTTCAGGCCCACCGGATGACTTTGATTTAAAAGCTACTTTATCTATTTCGTCTATAAAAACAATTCCTTCATTTTCTGCTCTTTCAATTGCCATTTCAGAAACTTTATCCATATCTAAAAGTTTTTCAATCTCCTGATCAAGAATAATTTTCCTTGCCTGTTTTATAGTGACTTTTTTCTTTTTTTGTTTCTTGCCCCCAAAAGCATTTCCCAGGTCTGATAAATTAATCCCCATACCTTCAAGCCCTGCACCGGAAAAAAATTCTACCATTGGTGATGATTGACTCATCACTGAAATCTCAATTATTCTATCATCAAGTTTTCCTTCTTCTAATAGATTTTTAAATTTTTCTCTTGTTGAAGCATTATCAGTAGTTTTTATGCTTTCAGCTGGAGGAGTTGTAAAAGGATTTTTTATGCCGGATGATTTTTGTTCAGGAAGCAGATAATTTAATATTGTTTCCTTAGCTCTTTTCTCTGCATCTTTTTGAACTGATTCTCTAAGTTCACTCTTAATCAAATTAATAGAAACATTAACCAAATCCCGCACCATACTTTCAACATCTCTGCCAACATAACCAACTTCAGTATATTTTGAAGCTTCTACTTTAACAAAAGGAGCCCTGCATAATTTTGATAATCTCCTGGCAATCTCTGTTTTTCCTACTCCAGTAGGTCCAATCATAATTATATTTTTTGGCGAAACCTCATCTTTAATTTCATCTGGAATTAATTTCCTTCTTGATCTGTTACGTAGAGCAATAGCAACAGCTTTTTTTGCGTCATTTTGACCAATTATATATTTATCAAGTTCTTTAACAATTTGTTTTGGTGTTAACTCTTTTGTGTCTTTTAATAACTTCATTTTAATTCCTCTACAGTAATCGAATTGTTTGTATAGATACAAATATCAGCTGCAATTTCCAATGATTTTTGCGCAATTTCTTTTGCTGATAGATTAGAACTTTCCATATAAGCTCTTGCCGCAGCTAATGCATAATTTCCTCCGCTTCCAATAGCAGCTACCCCATAGTCAGGCTCAACCACATCTCCGCTTCCGGAAATTATTAAAATTTTATCTTTATCAGCAGTTATCAACATTGCTTCAAGCCTTCTTAACATTTTATCTGTTCGCCATTCTTTAGCAAGCTCTACAGATGCTCTTAAAATATTTCCCCTGTATTCACTTATCTTTGCTTCAAATTTATCAAATAAATTAAATGCATCTGCTGTACTTCCTGCAAAACCAAGAATTATTTTATCATCATAAATTTTTCTTAATTTTTTTGCCTGACTTTTCATTACAGCATTTCCCAGGGTTACCTGACCATCTGCAGCCATTGCAACTTTATTATCTTTACGTACTGCTAAAACAGTTGTAGATCTAACTTTAATCACTATTTGTTCCTTATTCTAAATAATTAAAATGAAATTTAGCATTAAATTATTGATTTTTCAAGCTAATATATATTGATAAACATAGTTTATTTACAAAGTTATATTAAAACTATAATAATTATTTATAATACAATTAAATACTAATAAAATTAAAAAAAGAAATATATTATTTATAAAAATAATTATATTCTTTCTATTTCCTATTTTTTTAATAGTTAAATTACTCTAACATCTTAATTTTTATCAGAAAATATGGAACAAAATCGAAAAAAACATAAGAAGTCAAGTGTATCTTTCGATTTTAGTTACAATCTTCTGATGAAAGCATAACGTGAGTAATTTCTATTAAAACTATTTGACACCTTTATAAATGTTTTATAAAATCAACAAAATTTATGAGGTTTAACTTTGGATAAAGAAACATTATTAAAAATAGTGAATTTATTTAAAAAAGCAAATAAAATTACTATTTTTACTGGAGCCGGAATAAGCACAAATTGCGGCATTCCGGATTTTAGAGGACATAATGGATTATATAGTTATGTACAAAACAAATATAATCTTCCTTATCCGGAAGCTATCTTTGATATAAACTTCTTTAAAGAAAATCCGGAACCTTTCTTTAATTTATCAAAAGAACTTTTTAATGTAAATGTTTCTCCGTCATTATCTCATAAATTCATTGCGTGGCTGGAAGAAAAAAACAAGATTGCATTAGTCATGACCCAAAACATTGATATGCTTCACAGAAAAGCGGGAAACAAAAAAGTTATAGAATGTCACGGCACTTACTCAAATGCTCACTGTATAAATTGTAAAAAATCATATAAAATACAAGAAATTGAAACCTCTTTAAAAAAAGGAGAAGTTCCATACTGTTCCTGCGGAAGTGTTATTAAACCTGATGTTGTATTTTTTAGTGAACAGCTTCCTATGGAATTTTTTAATGCATATCAAAATCCGCCGGAAACAGACTTATTATTTGTAATGGGCACTTCATTAACTGTCCAGCCTGCTGCAAGTTTTGCTTTAAAATTAGCAGACTCTGCTGATTCAATAATTGTAAACTTAAAAGAAACATCCTATGATTCTAAGTTTAATTTTTCTATAAAAGAAGATATTGATACTTTCAATAAACAAGTGTGGGATGAATTAAAAAAACAATGATTATAATTTTAAAGGAAAATATAAAATGAAATTTATAACAACAAAATCTGACATTAATGGTTCAATAGAAATACCCGGTTCAAAATCTCATACAATAAGAGCTTTGTTTTTCGCAAGTCTTTCCAAAGGTGAGAGTAAAATTATAAAACCTCTTTTTTCTGATGATGCATTTTCCGCTTTGGATGCATGCAAAGCGTTTGGAGCCATGGTAGAAAAAAATGAAAATGTGTATAACGTTTATGGATTTAACGGCAAACCAAATACACCGGATAATATAATTGATGTAGGCAACTCCGGTACAACTCTAAGATTTGCTCTCTCAACTGCTTCTCTTATTGATGGATATACAATATTTACCGGAGATGAACAGATAAGAAGCAGACCTATTCAGCCTCTTTTAGATGCATTAAACAATTTAGGAGCACAGGCTGTTTGCTCAAAAAACAATGGTAAAGCACCGGTAATTATTAAAGGCAAAATCAAAGGAGGGTATACAAAGTTAGACTCTGTAACTTCACAATATCTTTCATCGCTTCTTATAAACAGTCCTTTATTTGAAAAAGATACTACAATAGAATTATCAACGTTAAATGAAATTCCTTATGTTGACATTACTCTATGGTGGCTGGATAAACTTGGGATTAAATATAAAAATAATAATTACAAATCATTTTATATACCCGGCAACCAAAAATACAAATCATTTGAACAAATAATTCCGGGTGATTTCTCAAGTGCAACATTTTTCTTAGTTTTGGCTGCGGTCAGCGGCGGAACAATAGAATTAAAAAATCTTGACATGAGTGACCCGCAGGGAGATAAATTAGTTATTAAAATACTTACCGATATGGGTTCAGAAATTACCTTTAATAATAACAATGTTATTATTAAAGGTAAAAAATTAAAAGGGATAGAAATTGATATGAACTCAATACCGGACGCACTTCCTGCTATGGCAGTTGCCGGTTGCTTTGCAGAAGGTGAAACCAGATTATTAAATGTTCCTCAAGCACGCTTAAAAGAAACAGATCGAATAAGTGTTATGAAAAAAGAATTATCTAAAATGGGAGCAAAAATTAAAGAATTAGATGACGGCTTAATAATTACTCAGAGTAAACTTAAAAGTGCAAATGTTCACAGCCATGATGATCATAGAATAGCTATGGCTCTTGCTGTTGCCGGATTAAATACTGAAGGGCAAACAATTATAGATAATGCACAAGCAGTTTCTATAACTTTTCCAAAGTTCTCTGAACTGATTAAAAATTGCAATGGAAAAATAGAAATTAAATGAAAAAATATATTATTTTAATACTTTTATTTTTGATTTTAAGTTGTAAAAACTTTAATAAAATCAATCTGACATTTTATTATGAAGATCTGGATAATGCAGGATTATTTTTAAATAAAAAAATAGAAGCATTTCATAAAAATAATCCGGATATTAAGATAAACATATTTAAAAAAACAAAAATAGAATTTTTAAACGAAATTAAAAAAAACAAAAATAAAATTGATTTTATACGATACCCTTCAAGTTTTCTTGACGAATTTGTTGAATTAAAAATCTTAAAATCATTAAATGATATCTTTGAAAAAAAAATCTTTGATCAATTTTCTTCTTCTGCATTACAGTCAGTAACTATTAAAAACAAAATATGGGGTTTACCCGATAATTTTATTGATTACCCGGTATTATATTACAACAAATCTATTATTAAAACTCCTATAAAAAACACAAACGAATTAATAAAAATAAATAATCAATTAAATTATAAAAAGACTAATAATTTTGGATTATTAATTAATTTAAAAGAACCATTTTTTATCTATCCGTGGTTAAATTGCTTTGGTGTAAATTTGTTTAAAGAAGATAAAACATTTGATTTTAATCAAAAAGAATTAATTGATGCTTTGCAATTTATTTTTGATTTAAAATATAAATATAATATAATTTCAAAAGACTTAAATCGAAAAGAACTTGAAGGATATATTTTAAACAATAATATTTCAATGATAATAGACGGAGATTGGTCTTTGAATTATTACCAAAAAATTTTAGGGAACAATTTTGGTGTTTCTTTAATTCCTACTCCTGTAAGTTCAAAAACCGATAATTATATTTTTGTTTCTACAACGTGCTATTCTATTTTAAAAAAAACAAGTAAAAGAAAAACAAAAGCAATAAAACTATTTTTAAACTTCATTAACTCAAAAGAAACTTGTGAAGAGTGGAGAAAAATTGGAAGAATGCATACTTTTCAAATTCCACAAAATCAAAATTTAACTGATCCATTGTTTAACGAAATTATTAATATTTCACAAAAAAGTAAATCTTATCCGTTAAATAAAGATTTAAATCTTATAAACAAGGTGTTACGGCCTCAACTTATAAAACTAATTGATAATAAAATTTCTCCTAAATTTGTCGTTAAAAATGCACAAGAATATTTTAATAAAATAAATAATAATAAAGAGTAAAAATGAAATCTAAAACAATAGAAAAACTTAAAAGAATTGATTATTCAAAAGATATTAGAAAAAAAATACTGCCATTATGCAGACTTAAACAAGGAGAAATTTGGGAAGACAAAAAAAAAGGACATAAGGTAGGAGTTTTAAATTCAACTAATAGTTCTGAAATAAAAAAAATAACCGGTGATAAAAAAATTAAATTAATTATTAATGACCCTCCTTATAATATTGTTGTAGGAAATGCAAACACAAAAAATTTATTTAAAATCAAATTAAATGAATATCTTGATTTTTCAAAAAAATGGGTTAAAAATTCAATAGATGTAATGGCTGAAAATTCTCATTTATATATATGGCTTGGCTGTGATTACAATGATAATTTCCAACCATTACCAGACTTTATGATAATGATGAGAGACTTCCATCAATTAAAACCTCGAAATTTAATTACTTTAAGAAATCAGAGAGGGTATGGCACACAAAAAAATTGGATGTGGGTTAGACAGGAGCTTTTACATTATATACACGGTAATCCGGATTTTAACGTTGTCTATACAGATATTCCAAAGGTTTTAAAAGGATATTATAAAGCAATTGGAGGAGAAATATTTGACAATCTTGCAAGAAGCAAATCAAATACTATCAGGCCCGGGAATGTCTGGCTTGATATCCAGCAGGTCTTTTATAGAACAGAAGAAAATGTAGCCGGCTGTTACGCTCAAAAACCTCTTAAAGCAATTGAAAGAATAATATTATCAAGCAGTAAAGAAAAAGATATTATTGCCGACTTTTTTTCTCATTCAGGAACTACATTAATTGCCGGGGAAAAACTAAATAGAACTGTATACACAATAGACACAGATCCAATTTTTGCAGAAATAACAATTAGGCGTTTAGAAAATTATAGAAAAAACGGAAAAATAGGATGGCAATGGAATAGTCCTTTTCCGGAAATTGTAGAAATAAATAAATAATAAATTCTTTTTTTTGTAAAATATAATTAAACAATAGGTAAAATTAAAGTAAAAATAAAAATAAATGAAGTAATATCTGTTATATTTTTTTAAACATAAATATTATATAATAATATTAAAATATAATAGTTAATCTGTTTTTAGAATTTATGGAGGAAAAACATTATGAAATTAGCTAGAATCTCAATTATATTTTTTATATTTATTTTTGCATTCTCATGCAGTAATAATTATAAAAACAAATATTCTTTTCAAAACAACAATGAAGAAAATCCTTCTCCTGTAATAAATGCAAGTCAATTTGTTGATCTTTCTCAATTACAATTACAGTTGCATACAATTGCGGATAATCATACACCTTCAGTTGTTTCGATAAGCACTGAAAAAACTGTTTCGCAGACATATAATAATTTTGATCCATTTGATTTCTTTTTTAAAGGCCCATGGGATAAGGATGACAATAATAATAATCAACCAAAACAAAAAGAATACAAGCAAGGTGGTTTAGGATCCGGTGTTATTTATAGAAAAAAAGATAATAAATATTATGTAGTAACAAATAATCATGTAATTGACGGTGTAGATAAAGTTAAAGTTATTATTGATGAAAACAAATCATATGAAGCTAAAATAATAGCAGGTGATCCGGACGTTGATATCGCTATTGTTGAAATAACTACAAAGGATCAATTACATACAGCTCAATTTGGAAATTCTGATAATTTAAAAACCGGAGACTTTGTAATTGCTATTGGTAATCCTTTTGGACTTCAAGGAACAATGACATTTGGAATAATAAGCGCATTAGGAAGAGGAGATATAACTCCAGGAAGAGTTAATCTTACAAATTTCATTCAAACAGATGCAGCAATTAATCCGGGAAATTCCGGAGGCCCATTAATAAATCTTAAGGGCGAAGTTATTGGGATTAATACGCTTATTTATTCAAGAAGCGGCGGCAGTGTAGGGATAGGTTTTGCTATACCTGTAAATATTGCACAGCAAGTTGCTGACCAAATTATCGAAAATGGGAAAGTAGAACACGGCTGGCTTGGAGTATATTTTGAACCTTTAACAGAAGATACAATTAAAAAGCTTAATTTAAAAAAAGTAAAAAATGGAATTTATATTACACAGGTTGTTGACAAAAGCCCTGCAGATAAAGCCGGATTAAAAGCAGGAGACATTATCTTAGAACTTAATAATAAAAAGCTTTCAAAAATTACAGATTTAACATTTGCAATAGGAAATGCTGCTCCAGGAACAAAAGTTAACTTAAAAATATTAAGAGACAATAAAAATATAGAAAAATCAGTAGTTCTTGGAGATAGAAGTGAATTTAAACAAGAAGAAAAAAATTCAGAAAAAGAAGTAATTGAAAATTTAGGATTAGAGTTATCAGAATTAGATAATAATAACAGAAAAGCATATAAAGTTCCTTCAAATGTTAATGGTGTTGTGATAAGTAATATTGATCAACGAGGACGTGCAGCTCAATCTAATCTTGAAATTGGTGATGTAATATATAAAGTCAATAATAAATTAATTAAATCTGTCTCTGATTTAAAAAATATATTAAAACAAAGTGATGAAATAAATTATTATTTTATCAACAGAAGAGGAAAAGAGTTTATTGTAAAGATGTAAATTAACTTTAGTATAATTGTTTTATTAGCTGCTGGTAACACATTGCGATGTGGTGTTAGCAGCTTTTTTTTAATACAGTTTTAATGAAATTTTCAAATATTCAATAAAATTTTTTAAATTATAATTTCTATAACCACATAAAAAATAATGTAATCTTAATCCAATTTTTCCTTTTATAGATAATAAGTTAAAAAGCTTACCAATACTTATTTTATGTAATGGTATCACCCACCCCAAATCAAATGGAACAAATTCTTTTAATTTTTCATTTTTAATTATTCTTACAATATTTTTTCCTGCACATGATCCGGAATTTACTGAATAATCAACTGCTTTTCTAATATAGCTATTCTTTGATTTTATTGCTGCAGAGTCACCTACAGCAAATACCTCTAAATGATTCGGCAATTGTAAATAATCATTTGTAATTATTCTACCATCACCTATAGTATTAAAATCGCCGTTAATATCATTAATTGAAAATTTTGTTCCTGCTGCCCATATTAAAAAAGTATTTTCTATTTTTTTAAAATTATTAATAACTACATCATTGCCATTAAAATTTGTTACTTTACTATTAAATATTATCTTTATATTTTCCTTTTCTAAATATGATTTAATATAATCTTTTTGTTTATTATTTAAAAAATGTAAAATATCATCATCTTTCTGGATTAAAGAAATAGAATACTTTTTATTATTCTTTTTTAAAAAATACCTTAAATTTGCAGCTAATTCTAATCCTGTATATCCTGCTCCGCTTAACACTATATTAATATTTTTATTATTATTAAATAATTTTATAAGGTTTTCTTTTATTTTAACTGCATCTAAAATTGATTCGAGTTTATATATATTATTAATATTATTTTTAAATCCATAAAAATTAGCAACAGAACCACTTGCAATTACTAAATGATCATACGTATATTGATATTTCTCAGATTTTATTTTTTTATTGAATAAATCAATGTTTAGTATTTCTTCATTTTTAAAAATTATATTTTTTGGTAAAATTTTTTGAATATTTTCAATTAAATATTTTTTATTTATTTTCCCGCATGCTAAATCAGGAAGTGATGGAAGCATTGAAGTATAAAGATTTTTATCAAATAAAATTATTTTTGCTTTGCTTTTTATTTTTTTTAAAGATTTAATTACACTTAAACCCGAAAAACCGGCGCCAATTACAATTATTTTCAACTCTTTATTCCTTGTTAAAAATAGTTATTGATATTAAATTATCTAATAGAGAATAATGATTTTCCGGAATTAAAGCATTTTAAAATCGTGTAATAAATGTATTAAATTATTCTTTTCCTTCTTTTTTTTCATACATATCTTTTATATAGACATCATTCCTTTGACTTAAATCAATTATCCCGTCGTCATTTTCTTTTGCAATTACTCTTACAATTGGTTTCATTGCTACTCCGGAATTACCTACTACTCTGGCAGGAAGATCATTGGATAATAATACAAGACTTCCAATAGGATAAAAAGAAATATTTTTAATTAATTCCTTTAAAACTGTAGGGCTATATGCAGTACCGCCGCTTTTTAATAATTCTAAAATTACCTTTTTTGCATGAAGAGGAGATTTATTAAAAGGCTTAGTTGCTATTGCTGCGCAATATGCATCACCAACAGAAATAATTTTTGATATATCTGTTATTTTATCTTGCGTCAATTTATTTGGATACCCTGTTCCGTCAATCCTCTCATGATGCTGTAATGCTCCTGATGCTATTATTGCCGAATAATTTACTTCTCTAAGCATTTTATATCCTATTGTAGGATGAGAACGAATTATTGAAACTTCACCACTGTTAAGGGGCCCTACTTTTTCTAATATATCTCTAGGTATTTTTAACATTCCAATATCATGAAATAAAGAAGCAATAGCTAAATTTGATAATGCAAGCTGAGATAAATTCATGCTTGTGCCAATAATAAAAGTCAAAATAATAGTTTCTATTGTCTGAGAATAAACATATAAACACCCCTCAAATTTTTTGCCAAAAACTATTAAGGCATTATTCTTATTTTTATTTATTAGATTTATCATATCCATTATGAAATTTCTTACTTTTTCTTTATCAATATCTTTATATTGAATAATTTGATTAAAAAAATTTGTTGCTTCTTTTATCCAGTGTTTATATACTTCAACAAAACTTTTTACAGAACTATCCAATAAAGCAGTTGAAATATCCGGTTTTTTTGGACCTAAATTTAATTCTTCTTCTTTTTTTTCAACATTAGGCATTTTGCTTTCATTCTCAAAAAATTTATCTAGATCTATTTTTTTATCATCATTTTTATCTTCAACAATTTTATTCATTGTTCCTGCTGAAAAATCTCCTTCAGTTTCTATGTTTGAAATATTCCATTTATTTAATAATTTTAAATGATAAGTATGCAAAGGAAAATTTTTAGGTAAAATGAAAAGTTCATTAAGAATATAACAATCATCTGAAAAAGTACTGCCATCAGATAAATCTTTTACTGATATAGAGTTCATTCTTATTCCTTATATAATAATTATCGGTTTTATCATTATATACTCTTTAAAGTAAAAAATAAATATTTTTTTATTGAAATAAAAATTTATTGACAATTAAAGGCTTATTCTATAATATAACTCACATTTTTATTTAATCAATAAAAAAAATATATAATTAATTACTTAAGGAGAAAAAAATGGCAACAACAATAGCAATTAATGGCTTTGGCCGAATTGGCAGAAATGTTTTCAAAATTGCTCTAGAAAATCCAGAAATAGAAGTTGTTGGAATAAATGATATTACTGACAATAAAACTTTAGCTCATTTATTAAAATA
>CAZYID010000114.1:0-11574 GCA_964646595.1 uncultured Spirochaetales bacterium
AAAATTTATTTTGAAGTAATTATTATTTTTATATATAATAAAAAAAACTATTATAAACATAAAAATGAACACTTCAAATATCATACAAAATTATTCTTCTAAGATATATACTTTTTTTTATAAATTTAGAAGTTATCTTTTTTTAAAAGGTGAATCAAAAAAATATATTGATTCAAAAATTTTAGAAAAAGAACTCAAAGAACAGAAAAAAAAAGAAAATCCATGGTTATTCTGTACTATTTGTAAAAACAAAATTACTAAAATTAAAGATAAAATTGAAGTTAATTCTAAACATTCTCATTCTTTCTTAAATCCTCATGGTATTTATTATAATGTTAGATGCTTTAAAAATGCTGTTGGCTGTATCCCTTATGAAAAACCTACAGAACAATTTACATGGTTTCCTGGATTTACTTGGCAGATTGTAGTTTGCAGCAAATGTAAAATACATAATGGATGGATATATGACTCGGGGAAAAGTGTTTTTTATGGTTTGATTGATAATAGATTAACATCAAAATAATTTAATTATATTCTTTAATTAAATACTAAATGTTCTTTAATACCAAGTTCATTTGCAACAAATCTTGCAATATTTTGATTTAACCAGTGCGGTTGATGAGCATCTGAGTTTATAACAAATTTAAATCTATCAACATATCTTTGATATTCTTTTCTCCAGTTACATCGCCATATATATCGATTATTTATTTCAATAATTGCTTCTTTTGGAACTCTGTCTAAATTTGTTTCTAATGCATGTGGATGTGCAATTATTGTTGGTTTACCGGTTGACAATAAAATATCTATTCCGGAATAATCCTGATTAATATTACAACAATGATAAATATAGTATTCAACATTTAATTTTTCTGCAATATTTATCCATTGATATCCATTTACTTCAATCCCCGGATGAAAATTATATTTCCTTGCTTTTTTTTCATATTCATCAAATGTATTATCTTCTATCAAACATTCAAGATGATCACTTATACCTATTGATTTTGCATGCTTTAAATCAGCCACTAATTCTATTGTTTGCTCCTGTACTATAGCACTGTCCCCACTTGAAAAAGTTGTATGAATATGTAGATCCTGTGGTAAAATTAATTGATTTAGATTCATTTTATTCCTTTATTTATTCAAAGACTTTTTAATATAATATTTAAGTTTAGTAAATACAATTTTACTAACATTATTAAAAAAGACTTTTCATAAAATAAAAATTATAGTAAATTCAGCAAAAATAAAATTTAAATATAAGGAAATAATTATAATGACAGAAAAAAAAGTTCCATTCACAAAAGAACAAATAAAAAAAATTATTAAAAAATACCCTACTCCATTTCATATTTATGATGAAAAAGCTATCAAACAAAATATTAAAAATTTCTTAAAAGCATTTTCATGGGCAGACTTTAAAGAATACTTTGCTGTTAAAGCAACACCAAATCCTTATATTCTAAAATTATTAAAAAAAGAAGGTTGTGGTACTGACTGTAGTTCATTGCCGGAATTAATTTTATCAGAAAAAGTTGAAATCACCGGCGAAAATATAATGTTTTCTTCAAATGAAACTCCGGCTAAAGAATATATAAAAGCAAAAGAATTGGGAGCAATAATAAATCTTGATGATATAACACATATTCCATTTATGGAAAAAAATTGCGGGATCCCTGAAGTTATATCTTTCAGATATAATCCAGGACCTTTAAGAAAAGGTAATCCGATTATTGGCGACCCGGTAGAATCAAAATATGGTTTTACCAGACCTCAAATCTTTGAAGGTTTTAAAATTATTAGAGATAAAGGTGCAAAAAGGTACGGAGTTCATTCTTTTGTAATCTCAAATGAATTAAATAGAGCCAGTTATGTTGAAACAGCTAAAATGCTATTTCAGCTTGCTATAGATTTAAAAAATGAAATTGGGATTAAATTAGAATTCATTAATTTAAGCGGTGGAATAGGCATCCCTTACAGACCTGATCAGACTGCTGTTGATTTGTTTAAACTCAGTGAAGAAATAAAAAAAGCATATGAAGAAATGATTATACCAAATGGACTTGATCCGTTAAAAATTTTTTCTGAATGTGGTAGAATGGTAACAGGTCCTTATGGATATCTTGTTACAACAGCAATTCATAAAAAAGATATTTACAAACAATATGTAGGGCTTGATGCAAATATGGCAAATCTTATGCGACCAGCACTATACGGTGCTTATCATCATATAACAGTTATGGGCAAAGAAAACACTCCAAGTGATCAAATTTATGATGTAGTTGGTTCTCTTTGTGAGAATAATGATAAATTTGCAATTGACAGAAAACTCCCTGAAATAGACACAGGTGATATTTTAGTTATCCATGATGCCGGGGCTCATGGTTTTGCAATGGGCTTTAATTACAATGGTAAATTAAGAAGCGCAGAACTTTTATTAAAAGAAGACGGTTCTGTTGAACAGATACGAAGAGCAGAAACTATTGATGATTATTTTGCATCACTTGATTTTTCTAAATTATAATTGAATGCTTTAAAAATTGGATTTTCTTAAACTCTAAGATCAATATTTTGGCCAACATCAGGGACTTTCATAGCTTCAATAACTTGAGCAGCCATATCTTTTTGTAGTTCTAATGAGCTTTTTAATAATTTGATACTAGCAATTTCTTGAACAGAGTTTAGTTTATTTGCAGTTATACTGCTTACGCTTATATCCATATTATATTATCGCAATATAGGTACATAAAGTCAAATTTAAAATCATTTAAATATAATTAGTAAATTAATAATTTCTTACACAGACTTATTCTTTCTTCCTGATTTCTATAGTAATAAAAAATTTCTTTCCAAAAATAATCATATATTGCTTTTTGTGAAGTATAATTTGGATTATTTAAAAATTATGTTATAATTCTGAATAATTCATAAACATCTATCATTCGTTTAATTAATTAAATACTTTGTAAATTATATAAATGAATAATAAAAAAAAACAAATATTATTAATTTCCTTAAACATCGAAAATGAATATTCACTAGCACTTCATTATTTAAAATTATTTATTCTAAATCAAAAAAAATTAAAAGAATTAATTAATATTGATATTTTAGAATATGAAATAAGTGTCAGACAAAAAGATGTTGCTTTAGAAATTTTAGATAAAAAACCTGATTTAGTCGGTTTTTCATGTAATATCTGGAATATTGAACAAACTTTAAATACAGCAAAAATCATCAAAACTTTTATTAACGTTCCAATTATATTAGGCGGTCAAGAAGTAACAAATTCAT
Source organism: uncultured Spirochaetales bacterium (assembly GCA_964646595.1). GTDB lineage: Bacteria > Spirochaetota > GWE2-31-10 > GWE2-31-10 > JAFGQB01 > CAZYID01. Next base: position 3,298 of record CAZYID010000114.1, read on the forward strand.
ATATTGATTATTTAACTTTAAATCCTTTTATTGACATACTTGTTAATGGTGAAGGAGAAATCACTTTTTTAGAATTAGTGAGAGATTTTATTAATTCAAATTTAAAAAATCTTGATAAAATCAATGGTATTGAATATCGAAAAAAAAATAAAATTTATAAAAACTCTTTTCGTCTTCCTATTGAAAATTTAGATATTATCCCTTCTCCATATCTAAATAACAGCATTCAGCTAAGTGATAATTTACATTTAGGAGCTATGATTGAATTAACTCGAGGATGTCCCCATAAATGCAGCTTTTGTTTTGAGGCTGATAATTTCAAAAAAACAAGATCTTTCTCATTGGAAAGAGTGAAGGACGAACTAAATAAATTATATCATCAAAAAGATATAAAAAAATTTCACTTTTTAGATCCCATTTTAGCCTGCGCAAATATAAATAGATTAAAAGAATTAAATAAAATTTTAAAATCAATTTTTAAAGGTAATAAGGATTATTTTATACCTGTTGAAGTATATGCAGAGTTTATAAATGAAAATAATATTGAATTTTTAAATGAATTTAGTGCTTTTGACATTGGACTACAAACTACAAATAAAACTGTACATAATAATATTCATAGAAACTTTAATTTAGAAAAATTTGAAAAAGGATTTTATCTTTTAAAAAGCTTAAACAAAGAAACAGTTATTTATTTAATTCTTGGATTACCTGGAGATAGTTTTTTCAGTTTTATCAAAAGCATTCAATATGTTATATCAATAAAACCAACTTTTTTTCATCTTAATTATCTTTATGTTTTAAATGGTATTCCAATGAGAAAAGACATTGAAAAGTATCAAATTCAATTTAATCCTAAACCTCCTTATGATATAATTTCTAATAATACTTTTAGTCAAAAAGAATTAAAAATTGCTAAATTATTGAGTGAAGTAACTACTAAGCAGTACAATTTAAATTACAATCTTTTTCAGCATAAAATGGTAAATAATTAAAATGTTTTTAGAATTTCAAAATATTCAAATTTTAACAATAAACAATTCTTCTAATTCAAATGAAATAGAAGAATATAAACAATCATTAAAAAAAACCATAATTGAATTAAAAAATAAAGATTATGAAAACATTTGTTTTTATTGTAATGATCTACAAAATGATCCTTTAGATTTTAAAGAAATTATAAATATTTTTGATTTTGCATTAAAAAACGGTATCAGGAGAATAAAGCTAAAAACAAATGGTAAGAACATAACAGAAGAAGTATTAAATGAATTACTAAATAAAGGTGTCTTCTTTTTTGAATTTAATATTTACGGACATACAGATCAAATTCATGATAGCTATACTAATATACAAAACAGTTTCATAAATATTATTAATGCTATAAGTATTATTGAGAAGACTGATATTTATGATTTATCTGTTTCAGCATTTATCCAGTTAAATATTTTTATTGATGCAAATAATTTTCAATATTTAGAATCAATTGTGCGTCTCGGACTTCAATATAAAATTAATCTAATAGAGCTTCATTTAAAAAATGATAACACTGCTTTTACTGATATTATCCCTTTAATTAAAAAATCAATTGATCTTTGCATCGAAAATAAATACACAAAATGCTGGTTTAATATAATTGATATTCCTGCCTGTCTCTTAAAAAACTATGAGTATTTTATTAATGATTTTTACAGTCAAACTATTAAACATAATCATCAAAAAATATTTATTGATAAATGTCAAAAATGTATAATTAAAAATAAATGTTCAGGAATTACAAAAGAATATATTGTTAATTTCGGTGAAAAAGAATTCTCTCCATTAACAGATTTAAAATTTTATAATTAAAATTCCATTATTTAATAAATGAATAACATGCTGCCTGACAAACACCAATATTAAATAAATGACAATCTTTACATTCAGTTAATAGAGGTGTATTTATAAATTTATTTATTATTGATTGATACTGATCCTTTACCTGTTTAAAATCAAAGATCGAATTAAATTGATAACGATGTGAATTTAATGCCATGCAGGGAAAAAATGATCCATCCGGATTAACACAAATATTATTTAATCCTCCATTTTTTTCTAATTCACAAATATTTTTAATTTTAACAAATCTAAGTAATAAATTAAGATCATATTCATTGAAAAAACAAAGCGGAAAAGGTTTCGCAAGAATGATTTGGTTTTGATTTCTAGTATTCTGAATTAAAAAAAATACTAAAGAAATAATTTTTTTACTAAATTTTTTTAATTCACTAATAGAAATATTTTTTTGTTTACTTGCCAATGAAGGAAAAATTACAGAAAAACTAAACTCAAAATCAGGAATCATATCAATATATTTTTTTAAAAAATTCCATTCAGTATATGTTGGATATTCAAGGTTATATCTTAAAATTATTTTTATATTATTCTTTACTGCAATATTGAGATTATTAATAAGATTTTTTAATTGACCATTTTTGTAAAAATTATCTTTTTCAATATGAAAAGTAATGGATTCTAAATTTTGGTATTTTATAATTTTTTTAAAAACATTATTATCAGTTAAACCGTTAGTTGCAAAATAAAATTTTAAATTTCTTTTTTCAGTTTCATTTATAAATTCTAAAAGTTGAGAAAAATTTGTTGGTTCCCCGCCAAAAAAATTTACTCTTTTAAGATTCATAAAAGAATTTACAGAATCCAATATTTGTTTAAACTTATCCAAAGACATCTCATTTGGATAACGGTTTTTAAGGAATTTAGAAAAGCAATAATTACATTCTAAATTACAATTATAAGAAGGCGCAATAGTTAACTGAGAAGGATAATATTGATTTAAATGTTCTTTATAAAATTGTTTAAATTGGGAATAATATTTTTGTTTTGAACCAGAAAAAATTTCTTCTAAATTAAAATTATTAATACCAGGGAAACCAGAAAATTCTTTAAGTGAATTTGTAAAAACATTATCAGGTATATTTTTAATAATATTTGAAAGCTCCTGAATACGAGTTATTGAAAATAATCTTTCATAATAAGTTAATTTATCATTAGGTTTATTATAAGTTTTATTAATATTTCTTTTTTCAAAAGAAAAAACAGGATCTGAATGTAATAGATCTTTTGCAATACTTTTAATTTTTAGATTACTGTTAAAAAAGAAATCAATTAGATATGGTGTATATTTTATATCAAAATTTTCATAGATAAGTTTAAGTGCTATAAAGTATATATTATTATTATTTTTCTGGATTTTATGAGTATTAATATTTTTTTCTTTAAATTTATTTTTTATTTTTTTAAATCTTTATGAATATTTTATTTCTTGGATATCATAAAACTATTATTTATACTATAAAATGAAATCAATAATAATAAGTAGTATAGTAATAATAAGTAGTTTTTGAATATTTAGCATAAGGTTCTGGACAATCAACAAAAACTGAAAGCGCTGCAACCATTCCAGCTGCGCCTAATCCCATTTTTGCCATTCTTTTTAATGCATCCTTTCTTGAAACCTTACCTTTTTCAGCTCCATTATTTCCGTCAATTCCTTCTATGTCTTTTTTCATAAGAATAACTCCTAAAAAAAATAATGAAATTCAAATAAATTTAATCATAAATTAAAAAAAATATCAACATTTTTTTTAAAAAATATTATACTAATTATATTTTTTATTAGGCAGTAAATCTACTTTTAATCCGGTTATTGGTTCAAAATACTTTTTAATAAATATTTTTAACCACTGACAATTTGGAGATGGTTTAAAAAATGTTTTATATTTCATGAATGCATCAATAGGACATTCACCATGACAAATACCCCAAAGTCGACAATCTTTACACTCATTTTCCTGTAAATGAATCTGCCTTTCAAAAAAAATATTTCTTTCTTCATTATGATAGATTTGATCTAAACTTTGATTTAAAATATTTCCATAATTCATTAAATTAAAATCAGCTGTTGATCCACATTGTGAAGTCTCACCTTCAGGCCCTATATAGAGACTGTTATATGCGCAATTACCCGAATAAACACATGATAAAGAGTCTATATTAGACTCAACTTTTTTTACAAAATTACTAATCGGAATAACTTCTATAAAACGAGAATTTCGATTATTCCAGTAAATCGGTAATATTTCACCTAAAAAGTCAGCAAATTCTTCCGGTTCAATTTTTAATTCAAGATATTCATTCCCATAAATATGCAGCCTATTAAATGAGGGACTTCCTTCAATATTAAGATTAGTTAAATAATAAAAAATTTCTTTTGCCTTATTAATTGATTTCTTGTGAACTACATAAATAATACTCCAATTAATATTATTTTTTCTCAACAAATCAACACCATCTAAAAACTTCTCTGTATATAAATAAGAATCTCTATTTTTCCCTAATCCTCTAATACCAGGAATTGGATCAAAACTAGTACCAATTGTATTTACACCTAAATTAATAAGCACATCAATAATTTTCTGATTAATCATTGTAATATTAGATTGCACTAAATGTTCAATTCTAGATTTTGTATCTGTACAATATTTATTTTGAATATTAAGAACTTCAAGAAAATAATCAGATCCAAGCATGCATACTTCTCCGCCATGCCATGTAAAAGATATTGTTTTATCCGGGTACATCATTAAGTATTCATTAATTTTTTGAAAAATAACTTTAACTAAACTAAAATTCATTATTTTATCATGATCTTTTTTGATAACATCACAATAAACACAATTTGCATTGCATTTTCGGATTGGTTTAAAAATTATGATTCCCATTTTTTAGCTTTTTCCTGTCTCAAATAATAAAAATCAACAGCTTCAATAAGTTCTAAAAAAAATTCTTTGCTTTTTTTATTTGTATTACAAATATCATGAAAACATCCCTGGCAAATTCTCCATGCTGCGCAGCTTGAACAAATAGTACTATTTAAAAAATGCTGCTGCCATTTTTTTAATTCATTTTGATATTCCTGACTTTCAGTTATATTTTTTAATTTTGAATATCCTGAAGCAATATATTTTTTTCCTTTTAAATCATTTTGAGATAATGCAATATTGAAATCATCATCAATATATAAATATTTTTCCGGATTTTCAAAAAAAGGAGTATTAATAAAAAGATACTTTTCAGGATGATAATTTTCAATTAAATAAATAAAAGGCTCTATAGGTGCATGAGATAATAATAGATGTGAATAAATGTATGAATTCATCAATTCATTTACTTTTTCCCAATTAGTTTCATCTTTATTGTTAAACGTTATTCCTGTATATATCCCCAAACTTGATAAAATTTGAAGATTAACTAAATTTTCTATATTTTCTGATGGAAAAAAAATCTTTAAATTAGAATCTTTTAAAAGATCATGTTTGATAATAAAGTCTTTAAAATCACCTAATTCTTTAACATGAAGTGCAATGGGTACTGGTTTATATTTTTCTTGAATTGGAATTAAAGATAATGATTTGTTTGTTTTAATGTTAATACAAATTAAAAAATTATTTTTCGTTTCTTTTATAATATCATCTATTTTTTCATAACAATCCGTATTAATAATAAGTTTTTGATTTCTAAATTTAGAAATAACTTCCGAATTATAAGGACAAAAAAAAGTAAAATTACTCAAATAACTAACCTCCCAAATCTTTTAATAATGTAGGAAATAAACCGTCATTATAAGATTTATTTATCAAATGTGCGAGGCACCCTCCTGAACATTGATCATTAGTTAAATGAGAACATTGAGAACATTCTTTGAATATTCCTTTATCTTTTTTTCTAACAGTCTCAAAAATCTTTTTAAAATATTCATCTATTTCTTTAAAAGAATTAAATTCATAAATTGATTTTTTATGTATATTTGATAAAGGGAAACAAGACCAGACCATTAAATCTGGACCAATATCAATTGCCGGATTACAAACAAAACGTATTGTTTTCATGCTATTTTTCTCAAAACGTAAAAATTGTCCTAATTGTTCATCTGTAAAAGCACAAGATACAAATCCGCAATCAAATCCTAATGTAACACCATTATCTTTAACTACTGGTAAGTAAGAACAAAGTTTGGTAATTAATACATTAAACTTATCAGGAGTAATGTATTCATTTTTTACACCAGGGATAGGATGTGCTAAACCTAAACGAATATGTTTCCTTAACTGATACTTTTCAATTGCTTCAAAAAGATAATTCATATCAAAATCTAAATGATAAATATTAAAACTAAGTGTAGTATAAGTATTAAATAATTCTAAAAATTTTTCAACTTTTTCAAACTCTCCCTTGGGTGATAATTTTGGATCATTCAAATTACAGACAAATTTCAATGAATCAGCAGGTACCAAATCAATTGCTTTATATAATTCTTGAAGTTTTGCAGTACTCATAATTCCTGAAGTAAAAACTGATATCTTAAAACCTCTTTTAATCAAATAAAGTATAAAGTCTACAAAATCAGTATGAAGAGTTGGTTCTCCGCCTAACAGGGACATATGGTATACTCTGGATTGTTCAAAAAAATTAGCAATATAGATTAAATCTTCCCAGGAGAGCATATCTTTTTTATCAGAATCATCCATATGTTTTTTTGCAAAACAATATGGGCAGGAACGTACACATCTTTGTGTTAAAAGTATATTAGCCATTTGATTATTTTATGATAATAAATTTTTTATTTAAAAAAAGTATAATTTACATATATTAAAAAGTCAATTGCTTTTTTAATAGAAAAATTTGCTATTTTTCTTAATATAATAGAATTGTAATATTAAATAAAATTTATTAATACAAATTAGTTATACTAATTTTTACAAAAAAGTAACTAACTTACTTAGTATTAACGTACTGCTAAAAAAACTGATTGTTAAGACTACTACAACTTTAAAATTTATTAAATTTATCTCTCTAATATTTAAATCATTTCTAATTAATTACTAACAGCATTTTCTAATATTGAAACAATTGCTTTATCATTTTTATCTTTTGCAAATTCTAATTCTTTTTTTTTATTAAAAATTCCTATCATAAATTTTTAATACAACAATACAAGGTTATCAAAATTTTTATATTATTTTAGCATTGCTTGTTTGAGAAATCTTTAATTAACAAATTTAAGGATTTTATAAATTTTATTCTAAGCAACTTTAGTTGCAAATGTTATCATTATTTTACACCCTGTTTTTATTACTCTTTCAGATATTTCTAACTCTAAATCCTTAATATATAACAAATTAACAGATTATTATTATATTGGCATCTTATATGCTAAATATTATAAAATCCATAACACAAAAAAGGTATAAATTTAAGCCACAAATATTATACGAAGGAGAAATTATGAACAAAAATAAAAATTCTATTTGCACTAACATAACATTTGACAACACTGTTGAGTTGGATAACTATGGTGTATATATAAAAGGAAAATTCGGATATGAAAGGATAAAACTTTCTAAACGAGTTGATGTAACCTATGAGTATATACATGAAATTCCCATTATTAACCCATCCAATAGAGGTTTAGAACTAATTGTTTGCCTCAAGGATTTAAATGTGGATGGATTAGTTTTTGAGACAAGGCTAATCGAATCACCTGAAATGCAAATATCTATTACTCCAATTATTAAAAAAATACATAATGATCAGTATCAAGTAAAGTTCAAAGAGGAAATACCACAAGAAAGTATCTTATTGATTTACTATGGCTATTTTGTATTATACAAAGCTGCTTTTGTCGATCCTATTCCAGTGATACTGAAACATTATAAACAAAATGCTGAGAATATATCGTCAATAACAGCTATATGGGCTATTGAAAAATTGCTCAAAGCCTATCCAAAAAATAAAGATCTTAAAAATCTAATGAAATATTGGCAGGACAAACAAATTGAGGCAAAGTTCATTCAACAATACGAATTTGTATAAAAAGCTTTAGATAAAAAAAATTGAACTAAATCTAACTCGGCATTTAATTTATTACTACAATCTTTTCAACAAGTATACCTGTTTTTGTTTGTTTTCGCCAACCAATATAACCAGTTCCTTCTTCTCCTGTTATTTTAACTTTTTTATCAATATATTCTTCAAATCCTCGTGAAATTTTATCTGATTTGTTAAATAAAATATTAGTAAAATTATTTTTAATTATTGAATCTGATTTATTATTAGCATCTAAAATAAAATAAGAATATTGACTAAAAGTACCAACCGGCCCTGCTATTATTTTTTTTATTGTTCCAATTAATTCTATTTGATTTTCATTATTATTGT
>CAZYID010000115.1:0-5375 GCA_964646595.1 uncultured Spirochaetales bacterium
TCTCCTCTTGCAGTTGCTACTTCTCTTAATGCTTCACAGTAATTTGTCATATCTGTTAAAATCACAAGCACATGCATATCAAGATCAAAAGCAAGATACTCTGCACAGGTTAATGCTGCTCTTGGTGTAATTAATCTTTCAACAGATGGAGCATCAGCAAGAGATAAAAAAAGTACTACATTTGATAAAACTCCGGATTTTTCAAAATTATCAATAAAAAATTGAGCAACATCATGTTTTACACCCATTGCAGCAAAAACAATTTTGAAGTTTTCCTGTTCAGATTTTAATTTAGCCTGTCTAACAATCTGAGCAGCCAAGGTATTATGAGGGAGTCCATTACCGCTGAATATTGGCAGCTTTTGTCCTCTAATTAATGTTGTAAGACCATCAATTGTGCTTATCCCGGTTTGAATAAAATCTCTTGGATATTCTCTTATATATGGATTAATTGAAGCGCCATTTACATTTCTATAATCATCACTAAAGATAGGAGGTAAATTATCATACGGATTACCAATCCCGTCAAATACTCTGCCTAACATATCTTGACCTACAGGGATTGTCATTGGAGTATCGAGAAATTCAATATTAGTTTTTTTAAGAGAAAGTCCGGTTGTTGTTCCAAAAACCTGGACAATAACTTGAGTATCACTTACAGCTAAAACTTTACCTATTTGCTCTTTTCTGTTTCTATCATAAATTTTTACAACTTCATCAAATTTGACAGGAAAATTTTTCTCTAAAATAATTATAGGTCCTTCAATTTTTTGAACACCAACGCTTTCAATACTATACATTACTTACATCCTTCCATTTATGGTACGACAGGCGAGACGCCTGTCATACCATGCTTTATTAACCATAAACATTAACAAGGTCTTCAAATGACCTTCTTATCTTATTTAAAAAAACTTCAAAATCACTTTCTTTATCATTTGGAACAACTGATTTTAACCTTATCAATTCTTCTACTAATCCAATATCCCTGATTTTAATTATTGGAGCTCCAAGTTCTATTGCTTTTTTAGAAAGTTTATAAAATTCTATAATTACTTTTAATATAGCTATTTGTTTTTTTGGAACAGAATACATGTCTATGTCATCAAAAGAATTTTGCTGCAAAAATCCTTTTTTAATTATATCAGCTATTAATAATATTAATCGTTGATTATCAGGCAAAGAATCCGGACCAATAAGTTTTACTATCTGAGAAAGCCTTTCTTCTCTTTTTAAAATTGAGAGCGCTTCTTTCTGAACTGATGTAATTTCAGTATCAATTTGATTCCAATAGTGTTCAAGTTCCAAAAAATATTCCGAATAAGATTCAAGCCATGAAATTGCAGGATAATGTCTAGCATTTGCTAATCCTTTATCAAGAGCCCAGAAGCAGCGTATAAATCTTTTAGTATGCTGGGTAACCGGCTCAGAAAAATCTCCACCCGGAGGAGAAACAGCTCCAATTATAGATATTGATCCGTTTTCGCCTGATAAAGTTTTTACTACTCCGGCTCTTTCATAAAATTCTGCCAGCCGTGTAGGCAAATATGACGGAAATCCTTCCTCAGCAGGCATTTCTTCCAATCTTCCGGAAAGCTCTCTTAATGCTTCTGCCCATCTTGAAGTAGAATCCGCCATTATAGCAACATCATAACCCATGTCTCTAAAATATTCTGCTATTGTTATCCCTGTATAAATCGAAACCTCTCTTGCAGCTACAGGCATATTTGATGTATTTGCAATCATTATAGTTCTTTTCATCAACGGCTGTTTTGATCTGGGATCAATGAGATTGGGAAATTCATTTAAAACATCCGTCATCTCATTGCCTCTTTCCCCGCACCCAATATATACAATAATATCTGCATCAGACCATTTTGCAAGAGCATGCTGTGTCATTGTTTTTCCTGTCCCAAACCCGCCTGGAATAGCGGCAGTACCGCCTTTAGCTAATGGGAAAAACATATCAATTACTCTCTGACCGGTAATAAGAGGTATTGATATTGGAAGTTTTTTTGTATATGGTCTTGGGCTTCTTACTGGACAATAATGGCTTAATTGAATAACCTGATCATTTTCGAGTTCAGCAATAACATCATTTATTAAATACTTTCCTTCTTTAACCATTTTTTTAATCTTAGTCTTTTTTGTGCCGGGAGGAGCCATAATAAAATGCCTGATTAATTCTGTTTCATCAACATATCCGATTCTCATACCTTCACTAACTTCATCTTTTTCTTTTAAAATCGGTACAAAATTCCATTTTTTATCTTCTAAAAGAGGCGGCGCTTTTACTCCGGGAAAAATATATGCTCCTGTTTTCTCAGCAATTTCCCTTAATGGTCTTTGCAAACCGTCAAAAATTCCCGCTAGCAATCCCGGTCCTAATTGAACAGATAAAGGTCTGTTATATGAAATTACATCTTCGCCGGTCTGCATCATTGAGTTATCTTCATAAACCTGAATTGTCGCTATTCCATAGTCAAGCTTTATAATTTCTCCAACTAATCCTTTTTTTCCAACATATACAAAATCAAGCATTCCGGCTTCTTCCATGCCTGCTGCTTTTACAACCGGACCATTTATAGAAATTATTTTTCCTTTTATAATATTTTTACTTTCGTTTATGACAGATTTTTCCTTTTCTTTGCCTTTCATTTATCTTTTCCTTTAATTATTAGTTCATAAACCCTGTTTCTTAATTTATTCTTTAAATCTTCAATATATTTATCAATAGAAATATGAGATGCGACTTTTTTATCCTGTGAATATAAAAATAATCCGTTAAGATTATCATTATTTATGATTTCTTTAATTTTCTTCTTTTGAATTTCCATTTTTATTAAATTTTCTTTTCCAAGTATTTTTAATTCTTTATTATTTGTTTCAAGAATAAATGATGCTGCATTGATAAGTTTTCCTGCGCTTTTAATAAGTCGAAACATTATATCTTTATAAGTGAATGTTTTATTTTCAATAATATTTTGTTTTATTTCTTCAAAAATATCGTCTACATGACTGCCGCAGATATTTATTATCTCTTTTTTTGCATCCACTTCAACAGAAGCAAAAAGTAAATCAATCATTGCATCTGCTTCACCAATAATATTTTCTTCATACTCTGCTTTTATTTTTTCTAATTGAGTTCCTATGTTTTTATTTGTTTCTACAGCTTCTGCTTCTGCTTTTTTTATTATTCTTTCTGCTTTGGTTTTTGCATCATTTAATATTTCTTTTCGTAAGGTATCATCTGTTTGTATTATTTCCATTGATATTCCTTAAAATTTTAAATTAAACATTAAAAAAAATTATATCTGAATACCAATAGCCTCTCTTATTGAATCCAGCATTGTTTTTTTTCCTTCTAAATGTCCGTCAAGATCAGGGATTTCAACAATTAATGGGTAATTTCCGCTTAACTGCCAATTCATTAATTTCTCTTCAATCATAGATGCTACTTTTTCTGTTATTAATAACACTCCAACAGGCCCATAACTTCCGTTTACTGTATTATTAAACTCCTGTATTGCATCTTCGTTATTTTCTATAATTTTTCCCTTAATCCCGATAAATTGAAATCCTAAAATAACATCCTCATCTCCAAGTACAAAAATGGTCATATTAACTACCTTATTTTGCAAATAAAATTATAAAAGCACCGGCTATTCCCCAGAGACAAACTCCTTCTGCAAGAGCAGCTAATATCATGGCTGTACCGCCGGTTTCAGGTTTTTCACTTACAGCGCCCATTGCTGCTGCGCCAATTCTACCTACCGCAACACCGGAAGAAAAAGTCGCTCCGGCAATACATATTGCTGCAGCAAAATATTTTGCCATTAAAGGAAGATAATCCTTATTCTCGTTTTTTTGAACCGTTGTTTTTTGATTCATATTATCTTGAGCATCCTGAGTTGCAGCAAAAGTAAATGTTACTGCAATTAATACAAAATTAATTACAAAAAAAATCATCATTATTTTTTTCATGTTATCTCCTTGATTTTATGTTTTTCTATTTTAAAAGGAATAAATTTCTTCCCTTTTTGCATAAAAAATTTTGAAAAAAATTCGTAATATTCTAATCTTATTGTCTGAATTGATACAATCAATCCTTCAAGTCCTATAATAATAATATTTCCAATGATTATAATAATAATACCAAAATTACCCAGTATTGAAGCAATTTCTAAAAAAATAAAACTTAAAAGTGCATGTGTAACAGCAAAAGCAGCAACACGTATAAAACTCAAATTATTGCTCATTGTAATTAAAACTAATTCTAAAAGTTCAACAATTGCATGTAATATCCATATTCCAAAACCATCATGAAAAACAGGTCGTTTATTAAATAAAATATTATAAAGAGGGTCTTTTATTACAACTAATAAAACAGAAAATAAAATTATATATAATAAAAACTTTGGAATACTTATTTTAAATAAAACAGCCAAAAAATACATAATAACAATACATAATAAAAAAATAAATCCGGCAATCCCATTTCTTGAAAATAAGACGTCTTTTATATTTTTATGAAAAAAACTATTTAATATATTTATCACTATTCCCAATAAATTCATTATTAAACCAATTCCGATTGTTATTAAAACAAGTTTAAAAACAACATTAATATCACCGGATTTTAAATCTATATTAAACAAATACGGTTTGTTTATCCCAAAAAGCAACCTATTAATTGGAGTAAAAATAAATTCTACATGTTCATAACAAAAAATTGATCCATATATAAATCCAAAAATTATTGCTGAAATGCCTAAATATTGAAAAATAGAAGATAATTGTTTAATTTTTTTTAAAGATTCTATCTTAGTGAACTTTAAAAAAAGACCAATTAAAAATATTACTAATCCCTGCCCCACATCTCCAAACATAAGACCAAAAAGAATCATAAAAGAAACAGCAAAAAAAATTGTTGGATCTACTGAATTATAAAGAGGAGCGCCATAATTAAATATAAGTTTTTCAAATGGTTTAAATATCCAAAAATTTTCCATAATTACAGGAACTTTAAGTTTCTTTTTCTTTACCTCTTCTAACTCTTCCGGTTTATAGCTAATTAAAGAAACTCTATTCCCTAATTTAACTTGAATTTTTTTTGTAATATAAGTAATATTTCTTTTTAAAACCCAACCTTCTATTATTGTTGTAGATCCCGAATGATTTACATTCTGGTGTATATCATTATAAATTCGTTGAAGATTAAAACTTTCAATAAATGAACTTATTATTGCTTTTTCCTTTTTTATTATCTCTTGCCTAAAAGATTCTATTTTATTTAACTTCATTTCTACTTCATTCATTTCCTTTTGTAATCCTTTAAACACCTCTGAAGGTAAAACATCATTTTCAAAAGGAAT
>CAZYID010000115.1:5475-11551 GCA_964646595.1 uncultured Spirochaetales bacterium
CCATTTTCCAATATTTTTTTTCTTTCTTCTAATTTGCTTATTTCTTCTTCATAAGGCTTAATAACTTCAAATAATTTTGAAAAATAATTTTCAATCTGAGAAATATCTTTCAACTCACCTTTGTCTTCCGGTTTTTTTATTCCTAAAAAGTTTATTATTTTAGAAATTCTATCTTCTATCAGATTTAATATGCTGTTCGTTTTTTCAAATTTTTCTTTTTTTTCTTGATCATTTCTTTGAATTTCTAACCACCCGAACTCAGCGAGTAAATCAATGGCTTTTTGAAAATCCTTTTCTAAAACAATTATTTGTAAAAATCTCATTTCTGCTGTAAAAAACATTTATGCAATATTCTCCAAATTTAAATTATATCTAATTGATTCAATAAGCTTAACAACATTCAAATATTCATTCTTCTTAATATAAATGAACGAAATAAGAGGCAAAACATTAAAATTTTCCACAAAAAAATAGTTAGTGTAACGCGCCATCAATTCTTTTGTTATATTTTCCTCTAATAAAGGTAAATCAAAATCACCATGCTCATTGAATGATTTTAAAATAATATCATAATATCTAGGAGGGAAACCGGCAAATATTTTTTTCGCTTCTTCAGGAATAAATTCTAACTGGAAAATTTTTTCTAAACGTTCCAAATTAATTAATCCCTTAAAAGCTAAAAAACTATCTTTAATATTTGCAAAGCTTTTTTTATAATATAACTTTACTCTAAAAGCCCATGCGATATTCTGCCAGTTCATTTCAAATAAAATTATCTTTTTAAGAATGTCTATTTCATAATTTTTTAAGTTTTCAAGAGAATGCAAAAGATTCTCATAATAAAATTTGTCCAGCATATTTTCTATGTAAAAAAGATCTTTTTTTTCTTCTAATAACGGGATTATAAATTTAAAAATAGAATCTTTTAATACAAGTTTGATGTTATTTAATTCAGAAACATCAAGACTATAAATAAGCTGATAATCCAGAGTTTCTATCAGTTCTACTTCAAACATCTCCTGTATTGTTTTGCTGCCGGCATAAAATGTACTGACTAATAATTTTACATTATCTATTTCATAGCGGAGGATCATGTTATTGATAAATTGATTATTAAAATTAAAAAATTTTGAAATATAATTTATATGTTTAAAAATTTTATTTTTAAACATTTTTTCTAAATATCCATATAAAGATCTTTCTGAAACAATACTATTATCATCCGGAAATAACTGCTTTTTAAGGACATCAATACTTTTTATTTTTTTTAGTTTATTAAAATTATCGCCTACAATACTTTTTGAATGAATTCCATGAAGTTTTGCCTGTAAAAAATCATATTTAAACATTAATAATCCAAATCTTTTTTTATTTCTTCTTTTATTAATTCGATTGCTTTTTTCTTTCTACTCTCAATATTTTTTAAAGAATTTTTAAAATCTTCAATCATCTTTTTGACTCTCTCTTCTTTTTCTTTTCCTGCTTTTTCTAATTTAATTTCTCTTTGCTTGCTTGAGTTTTTAAAAAATTCTTCCCTTGCATTACTGATTTTATCAGCACTATTAATTCTGGCTTTTTCTATAATTTTTTTTGCTTGTTCTTCAGCTTCTAGAATAATTTTATTTGCCTGCTCTTCTGTTTTTTTTATATTTTCCAACAAATCACTCATCTATAATTCCTTATTTATTCTCCATTATATTTTGATAAATCCTCAAATTCAATAATGACCTCATTAACTTTTTCAGGTGTATTACACTTCATTATTTCTTTATAAAAATCCGGATTATTTAATAAGACAGCAATACTTTTTAAAATTTTTAAATGCCCATTTGGATTTTTTTCATCTCCAATTAATAACATAATTAAATGCGCCGGTTTCCCGTCAATAGAATCATATTCTATTCCGGAACGAGAGATGCCTAAAATTCCAATATTTCTTTTAATATTTTTAATATGAGTATGAGGAATAGCAATATTCGGAGCAATGCCTGTTGTCATTTTCCGCTCTCTATTCCAAAGACTGTTTAATACTTCTTCTCTATTATCAAGATGCTCAGCATCAACTAAAAAGCTTACCATTTCTTCAAAAAGCTCTTCTTTATCTTCACTTTCGAGATCAATTTTTATATTTTCTGGTTTAAATATTTCGGATATTAACATATTTAAATCTCCTTGAGCAATTCAAAATATAATTGAATTAGATAAGTAATAAAAAAATTATTATACCAATTTTAAAAAAAATTAAAAGAAATAAAAATGTTTTTTTATGAAATAGTTAATTTTTTTTTTAAATTTTTTTATTAAAAAACATTTTTTATTTAACAGGTACAACTTTCCATTTATTAATATCGTTCATATTTGGCGGTAAATCTCCTATTTTCCAATCAGGATAAGTTGTTTCTACAAAATAATATTTTTTCCCTTCATGAACCAGATACTTTCCGGTTGCATTTATATTTAATCCTGTCATTACATGCCCATAATGAGATGAATGAAACAAAATTGCATCATATCCAAGTCTTCTATAAATAATAAGTAAAAATAATGCTTTGCTGTCGCAGTCTCCTTTTTTATATTCTGCAACCTCATTTGGAGTAAAATAATCTAAAATATTTGTTCCCGAATCTTTTTTTGCAATATTCATTGGCCTTTCATAAGGTATATTTTGAATAAAATTTAAAATAACTCCGGCAAGTTCATAAGCCGAATACTTTTTTGAGCTTGACAACTCTTTAAAGTAATCATAAACATCATTTATTCTATAATAATTCTTAATATACATGTCTTGATAAAATTTTTTCCAGAAAGTAAAATTATGATCCGGATCATTTGATATATTGATATTATAATATCCCCATCCATTCCAATTACTACCTGTATATTCTCCAATCTCAGAAAGTTCTCTTTTAGCTTTTATTAAATCTTCTTTTAAAAATTCAAATGATTCTTTAAAATTACCCCACTTTGCATTAAAGTAATATTTTTCATCGTTTTTTACATTAGTTTTTTTTATTATTTCTATTGGTGAATTCTGAGCAGCTAATGCATTCCAGGCTCCTTTGTTTTTTTGTTTATAATTACCGTATACAACATTATTGTCATAATAAATCTTACAAGAATCAACAATTTTACTTAAAAGATCTTTTTTTTCTTCATAAAATTTCTTATAACTGTATCCCATTAAAACATAAAAGTAATAGCTGTCTTTAAATACTACCAGATCAGTTATGAAGTTATTTTTTTTAAAACTAAATTCATAATTTCCTCTAACAGCATTATACTGACAAAAAACTGTATCTAATGAATTACCAGTCATCTTAAATTTTTTAACAATATTATCAAAAAGTGCTTTGCTGTCAGATGCACTTTTTAATTCATATACTGTTACTTCAATAAAAGAATTTTTATCATTATTCTGAAAAAAAGCATTACTCTTTTGTGAATCATCAACTAAATACCATCCTTCTGCAGAATCCGGAAAATCAATTGTATAATAAAAAGTATTTTTTTGACCAGTATATTCCCATGGATAAATATAATTTTTAAAGAAAACAAATAAAATAAAAATAAATAAATAATATTTATTTTTCATTGATTCCCCTTTTATTTAAAATTAGTAATATCTAATAATCCTCTTCCTATTTCCGGATATTTTACAAAACTATTCAATAAAACACTTAATCCATGTTCAACTAATAATGCTGCAGATAAAACCAGTATAGAGATAATGATTGATACAGCAATGTTTTTATTTTTAATTTCTTTTATTTCATCAATTGTCGTTGTAAAGATCATAAATGCTTTCATGGCAAGCCATAAAATGATAAAAGAAAAAAGTGAAGATAAAAGAAAAAAAAGAATGATTTGACCAATACTAAATAATATTCCCTGAAATTCAGCGCCATTCTCAATTGCATTTTCAAACACATTATAAGCCGGCTCTACTGCAGTTTTAATTAATAACATCATGGCAAAAATAAAAGAAGAAATCATAACAGCAACAGCAATATTATTCTTTTTGAGCTCCGCGTCTTCATCAAAAACTTTTTTAAAGAAAAAATCTATTACTTTTAATCCTAAAAAATAAATAAAAACAGAGGCGATTAATGCAATAATTAATTCAATCAAACCATTAATAAATATTGGCAAATTTATAAATGGCTGTTTAAAAGTACTTGAAACCATAGGTGACGGCACAAAACCATCCAGTAGTTTTGAAAATGGATGAAGGAGAATAATAGTAATACTAATTATAAGAATACTTATAACAAGAGAAACAGAAATATTATTCTTTTTAATTTGAGTCATTTCATCAATTTTTGTTGTTAAAATCATGAAAAGAATAATGGAAAACCAGAGAATAATAAATGAAAATAATGCAGAAATAAAATACAAAAAAATTATTCTTATTATAAAAATAAACATTAAATAAAAAGTAAATTCTTCCAGGTTGATTATAATACTAAGAGTATCAGTTGCAGGACTTATTACTGTTTTCACTAATAGCATTATTCCAAAAATAAATGACGAAACTAAAATTGCAACAGCTATATTATTTTTCTTCAACTCTTCAATTTCTTCAATATCACGTGTTAAAATATTAAAAACTTTAAAACTAATAAAAAACACAAGCAGTCCGGTAAACAATGATAAAATTATTTCTATTAATCCTTGGATAAAAAGTTGAAAATTCATTTTCTTACTCCATTTTTTTCATGCTTATATTAATTTTATTTAATTAAATATGAAATATCAAGGATTTATTTGAAGGGGGAAAAATTTATTTTTTTTTTATTTCTCTGTATTTATTTCAATAATCTTTATTATTACTTCAACTGCTTTAATCATTGATTGTACGGGAATATATTCATATTTCCCATGAGCATTATGACCGCCTGTAAAAATATTTGGACAGAGTAGTCCCTTATACGATAATTTTGCACCATCAGTGCCTCCTCTTATTGGCTCTATTTTGGGAGTTATACTGCACAAGTTCATTGCTTTCTTTACGATTTCAATGACTTCCATATTTGATGAAATTTTATCTTTCATATTATAATATACATCTTTAATATCTGCTTTAATTGTCTTTTCCCCGTATTTTTTATTTAATTTATCAATACACTTTTCTAAAAAACTTTTCTTTTTCTCAAATTTACTTTTATCATGATCTCTTATTAAATAAAACAACTTAACATCTTCAACATTACCTGTTATCGAATTTAAATGAAAAAAGCCCTCATACCCTTCTGTACATTCCGGTCTTTCATTAACCGGCAGTAATGATTGAAGTTCATATGCAATTAAAATAGAATTTTTCATTTTATTTTTCGCATTCCCGGGATGAATATTTTTCCCTTTAATTGTAATTACAGCATTTGCAGCATTAAAATTTTCATATTCAAGTAATCCTATTTCACCGCTGTCAATTGTATATGCAAAATCAGCATTAAATTTATTAAAATCAAAAAGCTCTGTCCCCCTGCCAATCTCTTCATCCGGTGTAAAAGCAATTTTAATATCCCCGTGTTTGATGTTATTTTTTATTATATATTCAATTGCAGTAATTATTTCAGCAATTCCGGCTTTATCATCAGCTCCAAGTAGAGTTGTGCCATCTGTAGTAATAATTGTATGATTTTTATAATTCAATAATTCAGGAAACTCTTTTGGGGAAAGCAAAATGTTTAATGTTTCATTTAAAATAATATCTTTCCCGTTATAATCTTTAAATATTTTTGGTTTTACTTCTTTTCCACTCATATCCGGGCTTGTATCCAGGTGAGATATAAATCCAATTACAGGAACATTTTTATCAATATTTTTAGAAATAGAAGCATAAACATATCCTCTTTTGTCAAAATAAACTTCTGTTAATCCAATATCTTTAAGCTCAGCAGTAAGGTATTCTGCCAAAATTATCTGGCCGGGAGTGCTTGGCGTTTGTTCCGAACTTTCATTTGATTGAGAATCAAAAGATACATATTTTAAAAATCTATCAACAACTTTTTCCATTAAAATCTCTCCTACAATAGAATATCATTCGTTATTACGAGGGCTTTTAGCCCGAAGCAAT